>JALHTP010000199.1 GCA_022865725.1 Methyloceanibacter sp.
GCGCCCTTCACGGTCGGCGCCGGCAAGTTCCGGCTCAAGGACGCCTATATGAACGGGCCCATGCTCGGCGCCACCATGCGCGGCACGGTGGATTTCAAGGCGCAGACGGTCGAGCTCGGGGGCACGTATGTACCCCTCTACGGCTTGAACTCGGCGCTCGGCTCGATCCCCATTCTCGGCAAGGTGCTGGTGGGCCGTCCGGGTGAGGGCGTGGTCGGCATCACCTTCGCCATCAAGGGCAAGCTCGACGAGCCCACGGTGCTCGTCAATCCGATATCGGCGCTGACGCCCGGCATCTTCAGGCAGATCTTCGAGTTCACCGGCTCCGCGCCGGACCAGAGCCCCCCGCCGCCTCCGTCCTCCTTCATGCAGCCCGGCGCGCACTAGGGACGCCCCGGCAATAGGGCCGAGGATTCAACGCCGGGACGACTCACACCGGACGGATCAAAGCGTGCCGCTTCTTGCCGAGTGAGAGCTTGATCACGCCTTCCGGCGTCAAATCGGCAATCGTGAGGATCTGCTTCTCGTCGGTGACGGTCACATCGTTCACTCTGAGACCGCCGCCTTTTATCTGCCGCCGGGCCTCGCCGGTGGAGGCGACGAAGCCCACCTGCACGTTGGCGCTAAGCACCCCGATACCCTTCTCCAGCACGAGGCGTGGCACGTCGAATGTGGGAAGGCTGGCGGTGAAGGCTCCTTCCTCGAAGGTCGCCCGCGCCGTCTCCGCCGCGCGATCGGCGGCATCGCGGCCATGCACCAGCGCCGTCGCCTCGGTGGCGAGTATCTTCTTCGCCTCGTTCATCTCCGCGCCCTTGAGCTTGGCGAGCTTGGCGATCTCTTTCAGCGGCAATTCGGTGAACAGCTTGAGGAAGCGCTCGACGTCGCCGTCCTCGCTGTTCCGCCAATATTGCCAATAGTCGTAAGGGGAGAGCATGTCGGGGTTGAGCCACACCGCACCCGCCGCGGTCTTGCCCATCTTGGCGCCCGACCCGGTGGTCAGCAGCGGTGAGGTGAGACCGAACAGCTCGATGCCGTCGGTGCGGCGGCCGAGCTCGATGCCGCCCACGATGTTGCCCCACTGGTCGGAGCCGCCCATCTGCAGGCGGCAGCCATAGCGCCGGTAGAGCTCGACGAAGTCGTAAGCCTGCAACACCATGTAGTTGAACTCGATGAAGCTTAGCGGCTGCTCCCGCTCGAGCCTGAGCTTCACCGAATCGTAGGTCAGCATGCGGTTGACGCTGAAATGACGGCCGTAGTCGCGCAGGAAATCGATGTAGTTCAGCGTGTCGAGCCAGTCGGCGTTGTTGACCATCGCCGCGTCGCCGTCGCCTTGGCCGAAGCTCAGGAATTTCGTGAACACGCGCTCGATGCCGGCGATGTTCGCGCCGATCTCTGCATCGCTCAGCAGCTTGCGCGCCTCGTCCTTGCCGGAGGGATCGCCGACCTTGGTGGTGCCGCCGCCGATCAGGACGATCGCGCGGTGGCCAGCCTGCTGCAGCTTGCGCAGCATCATGATGCTGACCAGGTTGCCCACATGCAGGCTGGGCGCCGTGCAGTCGAAGCCGATATAGCCGGTCAGTTCCCCGCTCCGCGCAAGCCGGTCCAGTCCCGCCTCGTCCGTCGTTTGATGGACGAAGCCGCGGGTCTCAAGCTCGTGCAGGAAATCCGATTTGACGGTGCTCATGGGCGCAGGGGTTGCAGCCTTCCCTAAGCAGCGGAGTCTTTCCGTTTCTTGGCCTTGCCGAGGCGCTTGTCGAGATAAGCGTCGACCACTTCCATGAGTCCGTCCATGCGGCCCTCGAAAAAATGGTTGGCGTCGGGCACGGTCAGGTGGTCGATGACGATGCCCTTCTGCGTCTTGAGACGATCGACGAGCCCGCGCACGGATTCCGTTGGCACGACTCGATCTTTTGCCCCATTGACCATCAGCCCGGAGGATGGGCAGGGGGCGAGGAAAGTGAAATCGTAGAGATTGGCGGGGGGCGCCACCGAGATGAAGCCCTCGAGCTCGGGACGCCGCATCAGCAGCTGCATGGCGATCCAGGCGCCGAAGGAGACACCGGCGATCCAGCAGGTGGAGGCATCGGTATTATAGGCTTGCAGCCAGTCGAGGGCGGTGGCGGCGTCGGCGAGCTCTCCGGGTCCGTTGTCGAACAGTCCCTCGCTCCGCCCCACGCCGCGGAAGTTGAAGCGCAGCACGGAGAAGCCTCGCTTCTGGAAGGCGTAATACAGGTGATAGACGACCTGGTTATTCATCGTCCCGCCGAATTGCGGGTGGGGATGCAGGATGAGCGCGATGGGAGTATTCGGGCCGCGTTCGTGGTGGTAGCGGGCCTCGATCCTACCGGCGGGACCGCTGATATTCACTTCAGGCATGAGCAACTGGCCTCGACACAAGATTACGTCACAGGGGACTTGAGCGCCGGGAGGCGTCGCGCAAGGTAGGGGAAACCCAGAACCGCCGCCGCAAAACTTGACTCTGCCGCTCCGGAATTCTATACGTAAGATTAGAATTGTTCCAAACAAGGCCGCTCCGGACAGCTGGGCACTAGGAGCGACTTCGAGCGAGCGCTTCATAGCACGCGCGACGGGGGCTCGTGCAAGCGTTAACCGGCGGCGATCGGCCGTGAGCTTTGTCAGAGCATGAGCCAGCGTTCCTATCTCGACTACAATGCGACCGCACCGCTTCGCGACGAAGTGCGCGACGCCTTTGCCGCGGCGCTTCCCCTCTATGGCAACCCATCCTCCGTGCATGAAGAGGGACGCGTGGCGCGGTCGGCGATCGAGGCGGCGCGGGCAAAGGTGGCGGCGCTTGTCGGCGCGCGGCCTGAGGACGTGATCTTCACCAGCGGCGGCACCGAGGCCAACGCGTTGGCGCTTGCCGCGCAAACGGGCGAAGCCTGGCAGTGCTACATGTCGGCGGTGGAGCATCCATCGGTGCTCGCCGGCGGACGCTTCTACCGCGAGACCACGACCACGCTTCCGGTCACGCGCGACGGCGTCGCCGACCTCGAAATCCTTGCGAAAGAGCTTGAGAAACACCATTTAGGGGGTTGGAGGCCGTTCGTTTCCCTGATGACCGCCAACAATGAAACCGGCGCGATCCAGCCGGTCGCGGAAGCTTCAAAGATCGTTCACAGCGCTAACGGGCTCTTCCATACCGACGCCGTTCAGGCGGCGGGACGGATCAAGCTCGATATGGCTGCGCTCGGCCCCGACATGCTGACCCTCTCCGCCCACAAGATCGGCGGCCCGAAAGGCATCGGGGCTCTCGTGCTCGGCAATGGCGCTTCCGTCCAGCCACTCATCAAGGGCGGCGGACAGGAGCGGCGCAGGCGCGCAGGAACGGAGAATGTGGCCGGCATTGTCGGGTTCGGCATTGCCGCCGAGCTTGCCGCAGCCGACCTCGCCAAGGTGGGTGCGATTGCGACGTTGAGAGACGAACTGGAGAAGAGCGTGGCTGCCGTTGCGCCGGACGCCATCGTGCTTTCGGCGCGCGTCGGCCGGCTGCCCAACACGAGCTGCATCGCCGTGCCGGGCGCCAAGGCCGAGACGCTGGTGATCGGGCTCGATCTGGCGGGCGTGGCGGTGAGCTCTGGCAGCGCCTGCTCCTCCGGCAAGGTCGAGGCCTCGCATGTGTTGAGCGCCATGGGCGTGCCCGAGGAGCTTGCTCAAGGGGCGATCCGCGTCAGCCTTGGTTTTGCGACCAAGCGTGACGATATCGAAAGGTTCCTGAGGGCCTTTGATGAGCTGATCAAGCGGCTCAGGCCGAGGGTGGCGGCGTAAGCCGCTGGAGAGAAATTGGAGTAGAGCCATGCCGGCAGTGCAAGAGACCGTCGCTCGCGTCAGAGAGATCGACGTCGACAAGTACAAATACGGCTTCATCACCGATATCGAGTCGGTGCGGGCTCCCAAGGGTCTGAACGAGGAGACCGTCCGCTTCATCTCGGTGATGAAGGGCGAGCCTGCTTGGCTGCTCGACTGGAGGCTCGAGGCCTATCGCCGCTGGCTCACCATGCAGGAGCCCACTTGGGCGAACGTGGTTCACCCCAAGATCGACTTCCAGGACCTCTATTACTATTCCGCGCCGAAGAGCACCGAGGGGCCCAAGAGCCTCGCCGATGTCGATCCGGAGCTGCTCGAGACCTATGCGAAGCTTGGCATCCCGCTCGCCGAGCAGCGGCTGCTCGCGGGCGTCAAGGAGTCCCGCGTGGCGGTCGATGCCGTGTTCGATTCCGTCTCCGTGGTCACCACCTTCAAGGACGAGCTGGCCAAGGCCGGCGTGATCTTCTGCTCGGTCTCCGAGGCGGTGAAGACCCATCCTGAGCTGGTGCGCAAATATCTCGGCTCCGTGGTGCCGGTCACCGACAATTTCTATGCCACGCTCAATTCGGCGGTGTTCTCCGACGGCTCGTTTGTGTACGTGCCGCCGGGCGTGCGCTGCCCGATGGAGCTCTCCACCTATTTCCGCATCAACGCGGAGAACACCGGCCAGTTCGAGCGGACGCTGATCATCGCCGACAAGGGCGCTTATGTCAGCTATCTCGAAGGCTGCACCGCGCCCATGCGCGACAAGAATCAGCTCCACGCCGCCGTGGTCGAGCTGGTGGCGCTGGACGACGCCGAGATTAAATATTCCACGGTGCAGAACTGGTATCCCGGCGACAAGAATGGCAAGGGCGGCATCTACAATTTCGTCACCAAGCGTGGCGATTGCCGCGGTGACCGCGCCAAGATTTCCTGGACGCAGGTCGAGACCGGCTCGGCCATCACCTGGAAATATCCGAGCTGCATCCTGCGCGGCGACGGCTCACGCGGCGAGTTCTACTCGATCGCCATCTCCAACGGCTATCAGCAGGTCGATTCCGGGACCAAGATGATCCATCTCGGCCGCGACACGTCGAGCCGCATCATCTCCAAGGGCATCGCCGCCGGCCATTCCAACAACACCTATCGCGGGCTCGTCTCGGCGCATCGCCGCGCCGCCAACGCGCGGAACCACACCAATTGCGATTCGCTTCTCATCGGCAACAAATGCGGCGCCCATACCGTGCCTTACATCGAGGCCAAGAACGCCTCGGCCACCTTCGAGCACGAGGCGACCACGTCGAAGATCTCCGACGACCAGCTGTTCTATTGCCTGAGCCGCGGACTTTCGGCGGAGGAGGCGGTGGCGCTGATCGTCAACGGCTTCGTGCGCGACGTGCTTCAGCATCTCCCCATGGAGTTCATGGCCGAGACGCAGAAGCTAATCGGCATCTCGCTGGAGGGCAGCGTTGGGTAATGCTGAGCCAACCACACACACCGCGTCATGCCCGCAAAGGCGGGCATCCAGCAATCGCAGGGCGGTGGTTACTGGATCGCCCGGTCAAGCCGGGCGATGACAAGAATGAACGGAATTGACGAAATGAGACTCACTGCCAAGGGATTAGAGAAGAATCGTGATGCTTGAGATCAAGAACCTGCACGTCAATGTCGATGGCCGCGAGATCCTCAAAGGTCTCGACCTCACGCTGCCCGCGGGCGAGGTCCACGCCATCATGGGGCCGAACGGCTCCGGCAAGTCGACGCTCGCTTATGTGCTGGCCGGCAAACAGGACTACGAGGTCACTGCAGGCTCGGTCACCTGGAAGGGTAAGGACCTGCTCACCCTGGGACCCTCCGAGCGGTCCGCAGCCGGCGTGTTCCTGGCCTTCCAATACCCCATGGAGATTCCCGGCGTTGCCACCATGACCTTCCTGCGCACGGCGGTGAACGCGGTGCGGAAGGCCCGCGGGGAGCCGGAGCTGTCGACGCCCGATTTCCTGCGCCTGGTGCGCGAGAAGGCGAAGCTGCTCAAGATCGACCCCGAGATGCTGAAGCGCCCGCTCAATGTCGGGTTTTCCGGCGGCGAGAAGAAGCGGAACGAGATCCTGCAAATGACTCTGCTCGATCCATCGCTCTGCGTGCTCGACGAGACCGACTCAGGCCTCGACATCGACGCGATCCGCATCGTCGCGGACGGCGTCAATGCGCTCCGGAGTCCCGACCGGGCGTCGCTGGTCATTACCCATTATCAGCGGCTCCTCGACTACATCGTGCCCGACCGGGTGCATGTGCTCTCCGACGGGCGCGTGGCGCGCTCCGGCGGGCCTGAGCTCGCGCTCGAGCTCGAGCAATCGGGCTACGCCGAATTCGGCGGCAAGGCCGCGTAAGGAACGCCCGCGATGGACCTGCCAGTCCAACAGTTCAGGACCAAGGCCGAGCAGGCTTATCTCGATATGTTCGAGGTGGCCGGAAAGGCGCTTCCCGGCGCGCGCGATCCCTTTGTCGCGGGCTTGAGAAGCAAATCCATCGAGGCCTATGGCCGCCTCGGGCTGCCGCATCGCCGCATCGAGGCCTGGAAATATACCGACCTCCGCGCCAGGCTGAGCGACGTCAATCCGCTGTTGAAAGCGGAAGGCGTGGCGGTCAACCAGGCCGAGATCGCCCGCGCGCTTGGCAGCGAGATCGCCGGGATTCCCGCTTATCGCATCGTTGTGGTCGAGGGCGATTTGCGGGCCGATTTGTCGGATATCGCGGGCCTCAAGGCGGAAGGTGTCGAGGTCGTGTCGCTCGGCCAAGCTTTGGAAAAGCCTTCGTCCTGGCTCAAGACCGTGCTCGCTGAGCCCAATCCGCGCGAGGACGACGCCGTCCTCGCCCTCAACACCGCGCTCATGACCGGCGGCGCCGCCTTGCGCATCGGCGCGGGCGTGTCGCTCAAGAAGCCCATCCATGTCATTCAGCTCGACGGCAGAGGCGAGCCTGCCTCGATCCTCACCCGGAACGTGGTCGTCGCCGAGGCCGGCAGCTCGGCCACGCTGATCGAGAGTTTCGGCAGCCTCGGCATTCGCGGCCTTCAGCGCAACGCGGCGACCGAGCTCAGAATCGGCGAGAAGGCGGCGCTTCGGCATATAAAGCTCCAGCGTGAGGGGGAGGATGCGCTGCATCTCTCCACCTGGCTCGTCGATCTCGCCGCCGATGCGCGCTACGACGCCTTCCAGTTCTCGACCGGCGCCGGTCTCGCCCGCAACCAGGTCTATCTGCGCTTCTTGGGCGAGGGCTCTGCCGCCGAGATTTCCGGCGCCTTCCTCATGCGCGGCGCCCAGCATTGCGACACCACGCTCCTGGTCGAGCACCGTGTGCCGCGCTGCGTGAGCCGGGAGCTGTTCAAGGGCGTGCTCGACGATGAGGCGCGCGGCGTGTTCCAAGGCAAGATCGTCGTCTCGCCCGGCGCGCAGAAGACCGACGGCAAGCAGATGACAGGCGCGCTGCTCCTGTCCGAGGCGGCCGAGTTCGACTCGAAGCCCGAGCTTGAGATCTTCGCCGACGACGTGGTCTGCGGCCACGGCTCGACCTCGGGCCAGATCGACGAGGAGCTTCTGTTCTATCTCGAAGCCCGCGGCATCCCGGAAACGGAAGCCCGCGCGCTTCTGATCCAGGCCTTTGTCGGCGAGGCGCTGGAGCGCGTCGAGGACGAGGCGCTGCGCGACGCGCTTGCCCACGCCTCAGCCGCATGGCTCGGCGTCAAGGTCGAGTGAGGGAGCGGCCGATGACCGTGCTCACACCGTCGGCCAAGGAACTCCAGGCGACTAAGGCGTCCTTCGACGTCGAGGCGATCCGCGCCGACTTCCCGATCCTTTCCCGCAAGGTCAACGGCAAGGACCTGGTCTATCTCGACAACGGCGCCTCGGCGCAAAAGCCCCGCATCGTGCTCGACACCATCCAGCGCGCTTATGGCGAGGACTATGCGAACGTGCACCGCGGGCTGCATTACCTCAGCAACCTCTCCACCGCCAATTTCGAGAAAGCGCGCGAATCCGTGCGCCGCTTCCTCAACGCCCGCTCCGACGAGGAGATCATCTTCACCCGCAACGCCACCGAGGCGATCAACCTGGTCGCCTCGTCCTACGGCGTCCCGCATATCGCGGAGGGGGACGAGATCCTGCTCACCATCATGGAGCACCACTCCAACATCGTGCCCTGGCATTTCCTGCGCGAGCGCCACGGCGCGGTGCTGAAATGGGCGCCGGTGTCCGACAATGGCGACTTCATGCTGGATGCGTTCGAGAGATTGATCTCGCCCCGCACCAAGCTGATCGCCATCACCCAGATGTCGAACGTGCTCGGCACCGTCGTGCCGTTGAAGGAGGTGGTGCGGCTCGCCCATGAGCGCGGCATCCCGGTCCTTGCCGACGGCGCCCAAGCGGCCGTGCATCTTCCCGTCGACGTGCAGGACCTCGATGTCGATTTCTATGCCTTCACCGGCCACAAGCTCTACGGGCCGACCGGCATCGGCGTGCTCTACGGCAAGAAGGAGCACCTCGAGCGCATGCGGCCTTATCAGGGCGGCGGCGAGATGATCGGCTACGTCACCACCGAGACCGTCACCTACGCCCAGCCGCCCCACCGCTTCGAGGCAGGCACGCCGGCCATCGTGCAGGCCATCGGGCTTGGCGCGGCCATCGATTATGTCGAGAGCGTCGGCCGCGAGGCCATCAAGGCGCATGAGGAGGCGCTGCTCGACTATGCCATGCAGCGCCTCGGCGAGCTGAATTGGCTGCGCATTTTTGGCCGCGCCAAAAACAAAGGCAGCATCGTCGCTTTCAACGTGGAAGGCGCCCACCCCCATGACATCAGCACCATCCTCGACCGTTATGGGGTGGCGGTCAGGGCCGGGACCCATTGCGCCGAGCCGCTGCTGGCCCGTTATGGTGTAACCTCGACATGCCGGGCGTCCTTCGCCATGTATAATACGGTCGAAGAGGTCGATATCCTGGTCGAGGCGCTGCACAAGGCACGTGAGATGTTCGCTTAAGGTCGTGGCCGAAATGTCTGAGAAGACTCAAAAAGAGGGACGCGATGCCGAGCCGGAGCCCGAGGCGCCGGCGGCTGAGCAGCCTGCCGAGATCAAGGCCTGCGTCGGCGCTGTCGGAGGCGGGGAGGGCGGAGAGAGTGTCCCTTCCGCGATTCCTCCGGCCGAGCTGGAGCGCCTCAAGGACGATTTGATCGCCGCGCTGAAGACCGTCTACGACCCCGAGATTCCCGTCGATGTTTACGAGCTCGGCTTGATTTATCGCCTGGATGTCGATGACGACCGCAATATTGAGGTGGACATGACGCTGACGGCGCCCGGCTGCCCAGTGGCCGGCGAGATGCCAGGCTGGGTCGAGAATGCCGTCTCCTCGGTCCCCGGCGTGGGCCAGGTGAAGGTCAAGCTCGTCTTCGATCCGCCTTGGGATATGAGCCGTATGAGCGACGAGGCGCGGCTCGCCCTCAATATGTTCTGAAGGCAAGCCTTGAACCCGGCCCCGAATTATCCCAACTTCAAGCCATGACCCGACCGCGCCCGCAAGTGATGAGCCTGACCGAAGCCGCCGCCGAGCGCATCCGTGCGCTTTCCGCCGCCTCCGGCAAGGAGATCGAGGGGGTGCGCATCGGCGTGAAGAACGGCGGCTGCGCCGGCATGGAATACACCAGGGAATATGCGAAAGCCCGGGGCCCGCATGACGAGGTGATCGAGGACAAGGGGGTCAAGCTCCTGATCGATCCGACCGCCGTGATGTTTCTGCTCGGCACGGAGATGGATTACCGCGCCGACCGCATGCGTTCGGGTTTCGTGTTCAACAACCCGAACCAGACATCCGCCTGCGGCTGCGGCGAGTCCGTCTCGCTCACCCCCGCCGCCGAGGCCGAGGGAAATCCCGTCGAGGCCGCTGAGTAGCTTCCCAACGTCGTAGCTTCCAAACGTCGCACTTGCTCGTCATGCCCGGCCTCATGCCGGGCATTCCCGTCTTAGTCGCCACGACGCGCCAAAACGTGGATGGCCGGGCCTTCGCCCGCCAAAGCGACGCTTGGCAGAGCCCGGCCAAAGGCTTCGGCCCGCGCAGGCGGGACGAGCCGGCCATGACCATGAATAAAGACGTCTGAGGATAGAAGGGTAGCGAGGGCGTTATTGGCCCGGCACCCGCACCGGGCGCATCATGAAGGCGGGGACGTGGTCGCCCATGCCCTGCTGTTTCGCGCTTGCGGGTTGGAGCTGGGGCGCCCTGCCTTTGGGGCGCTCTGCCGGAGCGCCGTGGCCAGCGTGGCCGCCCTTACGCTCGCCGTGGTGCTGAGGCTTGGGCTGGTCGTGCCGGACATCGTTCCGGCGCTCATCCTCTTTCTTGCCGCCGTTGCCGTTCTGAGGGGCCGGGGCGGCGCTCCGTGTAGCGCTCGGAGTCTCCTGCTTTGGAGGATGGCTTGGCTGGCTCGTCGATTGCTTCCTTGCCGATTGCTGACTTGCCGGTTGATGGCTTGCTGGTTGATGGCTTGCTGGTGCGCCCGAGCCTGACGGGCGTTTGTTGCGTCCTGAACGGCCGCCCCGGCGATGCTTGCCGTTGCCGTTGCCATTACCGTTCGGCCGGGACTCCGATGCCTCTCTCGGCGCCGCTTCGCCGGCCGCGCCGTCGATCCACGGGATCTCTTGGCGGAGCAGCTTTTCGATCGCCTTGAGCGCCTTGAAATCTTTCGGCGTCACCAGCATGGCGGCGAAGCCCTCGCGCCCCGCACGGCCTGTGCGCCCGATCCGGTGGATATAATCCTCGGGATGAATGGGCACGTCGTAATTGAAGATGTGGCTCACATCCGGGATATCGAGCCCGCGCGCCGCCACGTCGCTTGCCGCAAGAAAGGCGATCGTGCCGTTGCGGAAGGCATCGAGCGTCGCCGTGCGCTCATGTTGGTCGAGGTCCCCGTGCAGCGCGCCCACATTGAAGCCATGGCGCTGCAGCGACCGGTAGACGATGCCGACATCCTTCTTGCGGTTGCAGAAGATGATGGCGTTCTTCACGTCGACCTGGCGCATCAGCCCCCTGAGCGCCTCGCGCTTGCCCGCCGGATCGTCGGGAGCCTTTTTCAGCCGCTGCACGATGGTCGCCGCGGCTGTCGCCTGCGGGGCCACTTCGATGCGCTCGGGGCTATGCAGGAATTTGTCGGCGAGGCGTTGAATCTCCGTCGGCATGGTCGCCGAGAAGAACAGCGTCTGCCGCGTGAAGGGGAGCAGCTTGCAGATGCGCTCGATGTCGGGAATGAAGCCCATGTCGAGCATGCGATCGGCCTCGTCGACCACCAGGATCTCGATTCCGTTTAGGAGCAGCTTGCCGCGCTCGAAATGGTCGAGCAGCCGGCCCGGCGTCGCGATCACCACATCGGCGCCGCGATCGAGCTTGCGGTCCTGATCGTCATAGGACACGCCGCCGATCAGAAGCGCCACGGTCAGCCTGTGGCTCTTGCCGAGGATCTCGAAATGCTCGGCGACCTGTGCGGCGAGTTCGCGGGTGGGCTCAAGGATCAGCGAGCGCGGCATGCGCGCTCGCGCGCGGCCGCGCTCGAGCCGGGTCAGCATCGGCAGCACGAAAGAGGCGGTCTTGCCGGTTCCGGTTTGCGCGATGCCGAGCACGTCGCGGCCTGCGACCGCAACGGGGATGGCTTTGTCCTGAATGGGAGTCGGAGTTTCGAAGCCCGCCGCTTCAACGGCAGATAAGACTTTGGGGCTTAGGCCAAGATTTGAGAAGCTCATGCGTTAGCAAAATTCCGCGTGACCCGAAGCGCCACGCGTATCTTCTTTCTTTAGGCGCAAACAGTTTGCTGCAACGATTCGCAGCCTTGCGCAAGATACGACCGAAGCAATGCGGCGATTATGCCCTGCATCGCTACCCATCAAATAAGGCGCGTGGGCTATCGGCGCAAGAGGCAAATGCACTCGGGAGCCTTAAAGGAGCGGGACGCGAGACGCGGTTAATCCTCTACGCCCGGAGCCTCTTTTTTGCCCGCTGCCGCGTCGGCCGGGGGGCCTTCATCGCTTCCCCCACCTTCCGCCGCGCCCGCGGGCGGCGCCTTCTCGAGCGTGTAGGTGCCGGGCTGCCTGGCCTTCAGGTACAGGGAAATGTCCTTGTCCTCGTCGATGTCGTAGGAGCTGATGAAGATGGTGGTCTCGTTCTCCGTGTCGTTCTCCCCACCGATAAGGATCGAAGCGTTGCCGAGCTTCTGGTCGTTGACTTCCTTGATGGGCAGGCTGTTCACGACCACGGACTTTCCGTCACCGAACGAGACCCATTGCAGATAGACCTGGGCGATCCCGGCTTTTTCGCCTCCCATGACCACGAAGGAGCGGTAGAAGCCGCCTTTGCCGTCGGCCGACCAATGGCCTCCGCTGGCGACCTCGGAGATTTCGGGGGCCACTTGATCGACCAGCTTGCTGGCGTCCTCGGCCGTGGCGAAGGACAAGGGAGCCATGATGAAAGCGAGTGCGGCGGCGGCACGGAAGCCGGTCATGAGCATGTTACACTCCTCGTCTTCGCGCCGGTAAGTCGCGCGCTTGTGAACCCGCGTTAATACGATGATTTATAGAATATCGCGGCGCTTTGCGACAGGGGAGAGACCGGCATGGCCATGAACGCGACCGATTATGCCGACGTGGCGATCAAGCCGCCATTGCTGTTTCTCGGCGCGCTGGCGGCGGGCTCCCTGCTGAGCTTCGTCCTGCCGATTGGGCCGAGGCTGGCGTCGCCGAACGGTCTCGCGCTCGCCGTCGGCGTGACTTTCGTTGCGATCGGGTTTGCCCTTGCGGTGCTCTCGGTCCGCAGATTCCGTCTTGCCGGCACCAGCGTCGCCCCCGGGCAGAAGTCGACGGCGCTTGTCGTCGAGGGGCCTTACCGCTTCACGCGCAATCCGATCTATATCGCCTTTATGCTCGTCTATTTCGGGTTTGCCCTCATCCTGACCAGCCTGTGGGTGCTCCTGCTGCTGATCCCGGTCCTGATCGTCTTGCAGCGCGGCGTGGTCCTGCGCGAGGAGGACTATCTCGAGCGGCAATTCGGCGAGGCCTACCGCAAATACCAGGCCCGCGTGCCGCGCTGGCTTTAGCTCAAATATCCAGCTGTTCGGCCTTGGCGAATTCGGCGCGTTCCTGGATGAATTGGAAGCGCGCCTCGGGCTTGTTGCCCATGAGCTGATCGACGAGCTTGCCCGTGCTCTTGTCGTCGTCGGCGATCTCGACCCTGAGCAGCGTGCGCACTCTAGGGTCCATGGTCGTCTCCTTGAGCTGCCGCGGCATCATCTCTCCCAGCCCCTTGAAGCGGGAGATTTCCACCTTGCCCTTGCCGTTGAACTCCGATGCCATGAGCGCCGCCTTATGCGCGTCGTTCCGCGCGTAGAATATCTTGGCCCCCTGGCTCAGGCGATAGAGCGGCGGCACCGCCAGATACAGGTGCCCGCCGTCGACGAGGCCGCGTATCTCCTGGAAGAAGAAGGTGATGAGGAGCGAGGCGATATGCGCGCCGTCGACATCGGCGTCGGTCATGATCACCACCTTCTCGTAGCGCAAATCCTCCTCGCGATAGCGGGTGCCCGTGCCGCAGCCGAGCGCTTGGATGAGATCGGCCAGGAGCTGATTGTCGGCGAGCTTGGTCGAGCTTGCGCTCGCGACGTTGAGGATCTTGCCTCGAAGCGGCAGCACGGCCTGGGTCGCCCGGTCGCGCGCCTGCTTGGCGGAGCCTCCGGCCGAATCGCCCTCGACGATGAAGATCTCCGTGCCCAGCGCGCCGCTTGCCGCGCAGTCGGCGAGCTTGCCGGGAAGGCGCAAGCGCCGCGTCGCTGTCTGCCGGCCGATCTCCTTTTCCTTCTTGCGGCGCAGCCGTTCGTCGGCGCGGTCGATCACCCAATCGAGCAGCCGGTTGGCCTGGGTAGGGCTTCCGGTCAGCCAATGGTCGAAGGCGTCGCGCAGCGCGCTCTCGACGATGCGGGCAGCCTCCGCGCTTGCCAGCCTGTCCTTGGTCTGGCCTTGGAACTCCGGCTCGCGGATGAAGACGGACAGCATGGCGGCCGAAGTCCCGAGCACGTCGTCGGCCGTCAGCTGGGAAACGCGCTTGTTGCCGGTGAGCTCGCCATAGGCGCGCAAGCTCTTGGTCAGCGCCGCGCGCAAGCCCGCCTCGTGCGTCCCGCCATCGGGCGTGGGCACGGTGTTGCAATAGGAGCTCAGGAAGCAGTCGTCGCTGGCGATCCAGGCGATCGCCCATTCGACCGAGCCTGAGCCTTCGGTCCGCTCGATGCGCCCGGCGAAGACATCGTTGGTGACGGTCTCCTGGCCTTCGATGCGGTTTGCCAGAAAATCCTTGAGCCCGCCGGGGAAGTGAAAGACGGCGCTCTCGGGCGTCTCGCTGTCGCCGCCAAGCGCGGATTTGGCGCAAGACCATCTGATCTCGACGCCGCGGAACAGATAGGCCTTGGAGCGGGCCATGCGGAAGAGCCGCGCCGGCTTGAAGATCGAGCCTTTGCCGAAGATCTTCTGGTCCGGCCTGAAGCGAACCTTGGTGCCGCGGCGGTTCTTCACCGGCCCAAGGCTTTTCAGCGGGCCGTCGGGGGTGCCGCGCGTATAGCTCTGGCGGTAGAGCTTCTGGCCGCGCGCCACCTCGACCTCCATGGTCTCCGACAGCGCGTTGGCGACCGAGACGCCGACCCCGTGCAACCCGCCGCTCGTCTCGTAGACCTTGGAGTTGAATTTCCCGCCCGCATGCAGCGTGGTCATAATGACCTCGAGCGCGGACTTCTTCTTGAATTTCGGGTGGGGATCGACGGGGATGCCGCGGCCATTGTCGGTCACGGTGAGGAAGCCGTCTTCCTCGAGCTCCACCTCGATGCGGCTGGCCTGGCCCGCGACCGCCTCGTCCATGGCGTTGTCGAGCACCTCGGCGAAGAGGTGGTGCATCCCCTTCTCGTCGGTGCTGCCGATATACATGCCGGGGCGCCGGCGCACGGGCTCGAGCCCTTCCAGCACCTCGATATCGGCGGCGGTATAAGCCTCCTCGGAACGGGCAGGGGATTTGCCGCCCACGGATTGCTTGGCGGCCTTGATGGGCTTCCTCTTCAACTCGTCCTCGAGCTTGGCGAACAGATCGCGCGATGTGGCGGTTTTGCGCATGGGTCCTTTAGACACCAGAGGCTCCACGAATCTCTATGCACAGGGAACGATGTTAGCTCGCACGCGGTTGCGGCTTTTTCAAGAGTCCTGAGCCCGGGCGGGATCAGGCGATCTTGCCGCCACCGACTTTGGTGATGGCGAGCACCGACGGCCTGGGCGGCATGTCTGGCTTGAAATCCGGCCAGCGCGTCGCGGGGTCGGCAAAGGTCGAAACACGCTCGAAGCCTTTGTAGCGCTCGGTGGCATCAGCGGAAGGATGCTGCACGGCGACGAACAGCGTCTCCTGATTCGGCGTGAAACAGGGTCCGCACATCTCCGCGCCGACGGGAACGCGAAAGAAGAGCTTCGCCGTGCGCCGCCTCGCCCCTTCGGTCTCAAGCGCATAAAGACCGTCGGCGCGGCCGGTCGGCCAGGGTTCGCCCTGATCGGTCGCAATCCAAAGCCTCCCTTCCGCATCGACCGCGGCATTGTCGGGACAGGCAAACCAGCCATTCCCTGATGTCTCGGGGTTCCACAACGCGCCGACTTCGGCGACCGCAGGGTCGCCGCATCGCACCAGAACCTCCCAGCGAAATTCGGGCGCGGCATGGTCGCCGTCAGGCGGCGTCATCTCGATGATGTGGCCAAAGACGTTCTCAGCCCGCGGATTGGCGGGATCATCTTGTCCGGCAGCGCGATCTTTGTTGTTGGTCAAGATCACATAGACGCGGCCATTGACCGGGTTCGGCTGCACGTCCTCCGGGCGGTCCATGCGAGTGGCGCCGAGCGCATCCGCCGCCAGCCGTGCATCCAGGACGACGTCGCCCTGGCTCGTGAAGCCGGCTTCCGGCGTCAAGGATCCTTGTCCGAACACAAGCGGCAGCCATTCGACCCGTCCGTCGTCATCGAACTTCGCCACCGAGAGCGTACCCGCCGAAAGCAGCGACATGTTCGCCTTGTGGCCGCTGGCGTCGAACTTCCCCTCCGAGACGAAGCGATACACGTAGTCGAAGCGCGCGTCGTCGCCGCAATAGACGACGATGCGGCCGTCTTTGTTGACGAGGCATTCGGCGCCTTCGTGACGGAAACGGCCGAGGGCGGTGTGCTTCACCGGCACCGAGTTAGGGTCGAACGGATCGATCTCGACGATCCAGCCGAAGCGGTTCGGCTCGTTCGGCTCCTTGTCCACATTGAAACGGTCGATGAACTTCCCCCAGGCCTGCCACAGGCCGGGCACCCCGTAGCGTTCATAGCTCTTGGCCTGAGCGCCGCCGAGCCCTGCCGGCGGCTTCCCGCCCGTGGCGCAGAGATCGCTCCAGAAATAGCCGTGGAAGTTCTCTTCCGCCGTGAGATACGTGCCCCAGGGTGTGGCCCCTCCGGCGCAATTGTTGAGCGTGCCAAGGATGCGCGTGCCGGACGGATCGGCGCTTGTCTTCATTCGCTCGTGCCCCGAAGCAGGCCCGTCGACGCGCATCTCCGTGTTGGCGGGACTGATGCGGCGGTTGTACGTGTTGTCGAGGACCGGCCGCCATTGTCCATCCTGGCGCGCAATCTCGACGATGGTGACGCCATGGGCCGCCATCTCGATATCGACGAGCTCCGCCGTCATGTCGGGGAAGCAGATCAAGTCCTGCCGGGCGATGCCCGGGAACATGATCTCCTCGTTGGTATATTCGTGATTGACGCAGAGCAGGCCACGGTTGCCGTCCGCATCGAGCGGTATGAAGGCGACGTAGTCGTTGTTGTAGCCGAACTGCCTCAACTGGGCGGCGGCGCTTTGCTGCAAGGGATCGAAGGGCGGCGAATCGGGAAACAGCGGATCGCCCCATCTGAGCAGGACGTCGGCACGGTAGCCGTCGGCGACATGGTGGGTCTCGTCGACCCCGGCGGCGATTTCCTCGAAGCTGAACCGATCCTGAGCGCCCTCGGCGCGGGCGGCGTGGCTCGCGAGCAGCGTGGGTCCAAACAGGGAGGCCGCGGCGGCAACGCCGAGCGTGCCGCGCATCATCTCGCGCCGGCTATAGCGCCGCAGGATGATGTCGCCGATCGTGTCGCGATCCGGCGGGCTCAGCGGCACATTGTCATGCGCCTCATAGGCCTCGGCCCTGTTGCAGAAAGTGTCGGATTTCGCCATATGCCCAGCAGTGAGGATTTTGCGGCCAAGCCTATGCCAGGCCGATGACAGATTTGCGAAAGCGGAAAAGGCGATGGCGGAAGAGACTCCCGTTTGCGATTTCGGCTGGAAGGCGCCGTCCTTCACCCTTCCTGGCGTCGACGGCAAGAGCTACAGCCTCGAGGCACTCAAAGGGCCTAACGGCACGTTGGTGATGTTCATCTGCAACCACTGTCCTTACGTCAAGGCGGTGATCGACCGCATCGTGCGCGACGTGAAGGCGCTCGCGCCCCATGGCGTCACGGCGCTTGCCATCTCCTCGAACGACGCGGTTCACTACCCGGACGACTCCTTCGACAATATGCGCCGCTTCGCCGAGACCCACGGTTTCGGCTTTCCCTATCTCTATGACGAGAGCCAAGACGTGGCGCGCGCCTATGACGCAGCCTGCACGCCCGACTTCTTCGGCTTCAACGGAAAGCTCGAGCTGCAATATCGCGGGCGCCTCGACGCCAGCGGCCGGGAGCCGGCGGGCGCCAATGTTCGCCGCGATCTCTATGAGGCGATGAAGCAGGTGGTGGAAACCGGCCAAGGCCCGCGGAAGCAAATTCCGTCGATCGGCTGCTCCATCAAGTGGAAGGCCGCTTAGCTTTCGTCGACCCATTCACCCGACCCATTCATCGTTGTCATCGCCCGGCTTGACCGGGCGATCCAGTAGCCACGGGCCTGAGTTCGATTAGCCCCGCTGGCGGTTACTGGATGCCCGCCTGCGCGGGCATGACACGCTCTGGGTGCTCGCCGTTAACCCCCGCTTAAGCCTGTCGCTTTCCCGTTTCTTTACGCGCCACCCCTAAAATTCATCTCAAATGCGGTGAGGTTTGAGGGTCATGGTGATCCGTTACGCCATGTTGGTGGCGCTGGCAGCGGCCTCGGTCTGGGCGCTCTTCGACGTGAGCGCGGCGCAAGCCCCGATGTTCCTGGTCGACGCGGGCTATACCGGCGCAGGCCCGGCCGGAACGCCAGACAATGTCGCCTTCTGGCTCTTGGCCTCGATTGCCAGCCTCATCACGCTTTCTCTCGGCCGCTTCGTGTTCTTCGGCCTGCCGTCGATGGTCGGCGGCTGGTACCAGGAGCACAAGCATTGGATCTACACGCTGATCGGCGGAGGAGCGCTCTACGCAGTGTTCTATCTGACGTAAGGGGGCCCAAAGTTTTTGGGGGAGCCTGGCGGGAACCTTCCTGCCGCGTCGACGGGGGAACGCGAAAGAAGGTTCGGCAGGCCGGGCTAAAAGTGGGGCGGTTGTCGCAAGACAGCCGCCCCATCTTTTTTCGCGAGCGTCGTCCTTCGCGTCAGACGCTGTAATACATGTCGAACTCGATCGGGTGGGGCATCATCTCGTAGCGCTCCACCTCTTCCATCCTGAGCTCGAGATACGAGTCGATCGCATCGTCGGTGAACACGTTGCCCTTCTTCAGAAAGGCGCGGTCCTTGTCGAGCTCCTCGCAGGCCTGGCGGAGCGAGCCGCAAACGGTCGGAACCTTCTCCAGCTCCTCGGGCGGCAGGTCGTAGAGGTTCTTGTCGATCGGATCGCCCGGATGGATCTTGTTCTCCACCCCGTCGAGGCCGGCCATCAGCATGGCGGCGAAAGCGAGATAGGGATTGGCGCCGGGATCGGGGAAGCGGACCTCGACGCGCTTGGCCTTGGGTCCCGAGCCGAGCGGAATACGGCAGGAGGCCGAGCGGTTGCGCGAGGAGTAGGCGAGCAGCACCGGCGCCTCGTAGCCCGGCACCAGCCGCTTATAGGAGTTGGTGAGCGGGTTGGTGTAGGCGTTGAGCGCCTTGGCGTGCTTTAGGATGCCGCCGATATAGTACAGCGCCATGTCGGACAGGTCGGCATATTTGTCGCCGGCGAACATCGGCTTGCCGTCCTTCCAGATCGACTGGTGCGTGTGCATGCCCGAGCCGTTATCGCCAAAGATCGGCTTCGGCATGAAGGTCGCGGTCTTGCCGTAGGCCTGCGCCACCTGGTGGATCACATATTTATAGATCTGCATCGAGTCCGCCATCTTGACCAGCGGCCCGAACTTGATGCCGAGCTCGTGTTGCGCGGCGCCCACCTCATGGTGATGCTTCTCGGTGACGACGCCCATATCGGCCATGACGGAGAGCATCTCCGAGCGGAGGTCTTGGGCGGAGTCGATCGGCGGCACCGGGAAATAGCCGCCCTTGGTGCGTGGACGGTGACCGAGATTGCCCATCTCGTATTCGGTGTCCATGTTCGATGGCAGCTCCATCGAGTCGATCTTGTAGCCGCAATTGAACGGGTCG
This sequence comes from Methyloceanibacter sp., assembly GCA_022865725.1. Lineage (GTDB taxonomy): Bacteria > Pseudomonadota > Alphaproteobacteria > Rhizobiales > Methyloligellaceae > Methyloceanibacter. The sequence continues at coordinate 19,399 of JALHTP010000199.1, forward strand.
GCCTTGAAGCGCACGTCGTCGAACACGAAGAACTCAGCCTCCGGACCGAACACCGCCGTGTCGCCGAGACCGGTTTGCTTCAGGTAATTCTGCGCCTTTCCGGCGATCCCGCGCGGGTCGCGCTCGTAAGGCTCGTTGGTCAAGGGCTCGAGCACGTCGCAGAACACGGCAAGCGTGCTTTGGGCGAAGAACGGGTCGATCACGGCCGAACTCGGGTCGGGCATGAGCTTCATGTCGGACTCGTTGATCGCCTTCCAGCCGGCGATCGAGGAGCCGTCGAACATGATGCCCTCGGCGAAGGCCTCCTCGTCCATCTCCCGGACATCCATGGTGACGTGCTGCATCTTCCCCCGCGGATCGGTGAAGCGCAGGTCGACGAACTTGATGTCCTCGTCCTTGATCTTCTTGGTCACACTCTTAGCGTCTGCCATCGTACTCCCCTGTCATGTTGATGCCGCCTTTCTAGCATGGCGGCTGAAAACTCGCTCCTCGCCCGAGCGCGCCGGCCGTCTGGCTCGCCATCCTCATCAGATGGCGTCGTTGCCGGTTTCGCCGGTACGGATGCGCACGGCTTCCTCGACATTCGACACGAAGATTTTGCCGTCGCCGATGCGGCCGGTCTTGGCCGAGGCGATGATGGCGTCGATCGCCTTTTCCACCATGGCATCGCCGAGCACCAGCTCGAGCTTCACCTTGGGCAGGAAGTCGACGACATATTCGGCACCGCGATAGAGCTCGGTGTGGCCCTTCTGGCGTCCGAAGCCTTTCGCCTCGGTGACCGTGATGCCCTGGAGCCCGATCTCCTGTAGCGCCTCCTTCACCTCGTCGAGCTTGAAGGGCTTGATGATCGCTTCGATCTTTTTCATTGTTTCGCTGCACCTCCCATGGACGCAAAACAGCGCTTAGCCGCGCGCCTCCGTTCGTTATCCTGCAAAGACCTGTGGCCCAGCCAAAGCACGCGCTATGCCAACCTTTCGGACGCACGTTTTGTCTCTCGATTCAAGGCTCTTTGACGGTAGGGCGGAGGTTGGCGGGGGCGGGAATTTGGCGGCTGCTCAATACTTAGGCTGTATGCGTAAGAATTAAGCAGATTTGGGGACCTCTGTCTTGATCTGTCTCACTGTCGCGCTCTGTTCTAGAAGAAGCGTTCGCGAGCGAATGGAAACCCATGCTTGAGCTTCTGACCGCCGAGGAGATGGGGCAGGCCGACAGGCTCGCCATTGCGGGTGGCGTAGCAGGCGCGACGCTGATGGAGAATGCCGGGCGCGCCGTGGCCGAGGAGGTCGCGCGACGCTTTCCCGACCAGGAGACCGTCGTCGTCCTGTGCGGTCCCGGCAATAATGGCGGCGACGGTTTCGTTGCCGCCCGTCACCTCATGCAGCGGGGCTACGCGGTCAGGCTCGGCTTCGACGGCGATGCGGCGCGTTTGCCCGAAGATGCCGCCGC
>JALHTP010000200.1 GCA_022865725.1 Methyloceanibacter sp.
CTTCATCGGAGCAATAAGTCCCTTCTTCTGCTCCGCGAAATCTCTCTCGTCGGCGAATGGCAGCGTTGCCTTCGCCTTCTTCAATACCTCGAGCGTGAATTCTGACGGGGCTTTGCCCTTGGGATGGAAATGGCCCTGCAAAGGATCTATTTGCTGAGCCCGCGCAGGACCGGCATCTAGGACGAAATTGTCGGCCAGGGCAAAAGCGGCTGCCGCAGCAGGAACGGACATCACGAACTGTCGTCTGGTGGTCATCGCCTACTCCTCCTGCATTGCTACGACCTTCGTAGTAAGGTGGGCCGAGGTCCATCTCTATTGATGCATATCAAGGCCTGACGGCGCTGGGATTCTACGAGACGGATCCCTTCCTGCGTGCAGCCAAGGTCCGCTTCTGAACCATGGCGGACATTCGCCCTGGTGACAACTCTGGAAAGCAGCTGGAGGACGGTTAAGGGAAGCGCCGAAGGTCCGGCGACGCGGCGAACTGTGACTAGGAAACAACAGGAGCCGAGAGTGGCACCTCAATCATGGCCTTGTCGACGAAGCTCGCAATCATGTTCCTCAATGGCGTCGTGTCCGTCATCGCGTCGTTCGCAACGGCAGCAAGAAGACCGCGCTTCCTGAAAATGTCGGCGGCACTCGTGTCGGTGTAGACCTGTTTGAGCTTGGCGTCGTCCTCGCTGCCGAGGAAGGCGAAGGGCGCAGAAAGAGCCCCGGTACTAACACCAGTGACAAGACCAAATACCGGACGATCACCGCGCTCGCTCCAGCCTGCAAGAAGTCCGGCACCGAAGGCCCCTTCGTCGCCGCCCCCCGATATCGCAAGAAGGTAGTTGGTCGGCAGATGGCCGTGGTGGGCGGCCTGCGCTCGCTTGAAGGCTGCGAGGCTGAGCGCCATCATACGTTCCACATCCGTATCCGGATAGAACCGGGCGTCCGGTATATCAATATTGATCTTGTACGCGATCGCAAGCGGAACAGCGGGGAGCCGATCGGTACTCCCACATCCAACAACAATCAGCACGACGATCAAAGGAAGGAGAATAGCGCCGAAAACACGAAACCCGCGATCCAAGATTCCCCAGCGAACTAGAGACCTTAGATCGTAGTTTGACATCCGCCAACTTCCCTTCGCCCTGCCTTAGCACATCGAGAACAACGGCGAGCGCCCCCCACCCTGGCCACTACTCTCCGGCGTTGGCAATTGTCGCCGATCAGATCGCCAACGCCTTCAGCAAGGCATCGCGGGCACCCATGTCTAGAACGATCCCCGCGTCGAACCAAGCAGGATTACAGCCGCGAGGGCGATCAGAGCCCCTACGATGGCGACCATGAAGATATCGAAATAGCCTTCTCGGTGACTTACCCCGCAGACGGCGAGCAGGGTCACCACGGCCCCATTATGTGGCAGGCTGTCAAGCGTGCCGGCGCTCATCACGGCCACCCGGTGCAGCAGCGCCGGGTCGATCCCGTGTTCGGCAGCCAGACGAAGATAGGTTTCGCCCAAGGCATCGAGCGCGATGGTCATGCCACCTGAAGCGGAGCCGGTCAGCGCCGCCAGGATATTGGTGGCGACCGCAACTGACACGAGTGGACCGCCTTCGATCGACAACACCCAATCGCGAACCAGCGTGAAGGCAGGGAGAGCCGCAATCACGGCCCCAAAACCGACCAGGCTCGAGACGCTGAGGGCAGGCAGCACCGAGGCATTGGCGCCGCTATCCATGCTTGTTCTCAGGGAGGGCAGACGGCGGTAGTTGAGCGCGACCAATGTCAGGATCGCCGTAAGGAGCGCCACAACCACCGCCCAGACACCACCAACCGCGGAAAGAGACGTCGCGCCCCAGCGATCCTCCGCTAGAAAACTCGTATCGAGCCGCGGCAGCACGAGGACGCTCATGGCGAGATTGGCGAGAATGACCACGATCAGCGGCAACAGCGCGACGAGCACGCCGGGCGACGTCTCGGAATGGCGCCCGTGAGGTATTTCGGCCGGATCGAATTCGCTGGCGAGCGAGGCGCGCTCGCGCAGCTTCGCATCATCGATCGGCGTTTCGGCCTGGTCCAGCTTTCCGTAGCCTTCGCCCGCACGGCGTGCCGCCTTCTCAACGCGCCCGAGCCACCACAGACCGAACGAAAGCATGATGCCAGCTGCAATGATGCCGAGACCCGGGGCTGCGAAGGGCGTCGTGCCGAAGAACGGCATGGGGATGGCGTTTTGCAGGGCAGGGGTCCCAGGCAACGCCGACATCGTGAAGGTCATGGTACCGAGAGCGATCGCCGCAGGCATTAGTCGAAGAGGGATATCGGCCGCCTTGAACAGGCCTTGCGCCATGGGCACGATGACGAAAATCGCGACGAAGAGGCTGACACCGCCATAGGTCACGATCGCCCCGGCTAGAAC
>JALHTP010000019.1 GCA_022865725.1 Methyloceanibacter sp.
ACCTTCACCAGCGCGCCCAATTCCGCCGTCGTGTTCACCCCGCTCGACGACTTCAAGGAGCGCGCCGAGAAAGGGGGCGAGAGCGCCAACGAGATCATCGCCGTGCTAAACAAGAAATTCGCCTCGATCCAGGAGGCCATCGTGATCAGCGTGTCGCCGCCGCCGGTGCGCGGCATCGGCACCACGGGCGGCTTCAAGATGCAGGTGCAGGACACCCATGGCGGCGACCTCGCGCAGCTCGAGGCCGTCGCCCAGTCGATCGTCGGTCAGGCCAACCAGACGCCCGGCCTGACCAGCGTGTTCACCACCTTCAACACGCGCACGCCGAAGGTCTACGCCGATATCGATCGCCTGCGCGCGGAGATGCTGGGCGTCAACACCGACGACGTGTTCCAGACGCTCGAGGTCTATCTCGGCTCGCAATATGTGAACGATTTCAACTTCCTGGGCCGCACCTACCGGGTCACGGCGCAGGCCGACGGCGACTTCCGCCAGGACCTGCACGCCATCGGCCAGCTCAAGACCCGCAACTCCAAGGGCCAGATGGTGCCGCTCAGCTCGGTGGCCTCGTTCCGCGACATCACCGGGCCTTACCGCGTCGAGCATTTCAACCTGTTCCCCTCGGCCGCCGTGCAGGGCGGCACCAAGCCAGGCTTCTCGACGGGTTACGGGCTCGCGGCCATGGAGCAAATCGCGCAGAAGCTCTTGCCCGAGGGCTATTCGTATCAATGGACCGAGCTCGCTTATCAGGAGAAGGCGGCCGGCAACACCGCGATCTTCGTGTTCGGCGCGTCGGTGGTGTTCGTGTTCCTGCTGCTTGCGGCGCAATATGAGAGCTGGGCGCTGCCGTTCGCGGTGGTCCTGATCGTGCCGATGTGTCTGCTCGCGGCGGTGAGCGGCCTCCTGCTGCGCGGCATGGACGTGAACATCCTCGCCCAGATCGGCTTCGTCGTGCTGATCGGCTTGGCGGCCAAGAACGCCATTCTGATCGTGGAGTTCGCGCGGCAGAACGAGGAGCATGGCGAGGACCGCTTCCAGGCGGCGACCGAGGCTGCCCGCGTGCGCTTGCGTCCGATCTTGATGACGTCCTTCGCCTTCATCCTCGGCGTGCTGCCGCTGGTGATCGCGACCGGCGCAGGCTCGGAGATGCGCCAGTCGCTCGGCACCGCCGTGTTTTTCGGCATGATCGGCGTCACCGTGTTCGGCCTGATCTTCACGCCGGTGTTCTACGTGGTGGTGCGGAAATTCGCGGCGAAGCCCCACGCGCACGGGACGCAAGCCGCGCCGGCCGAGTGACGCTCAAGGCACGGACCTTCGGCTTGACGCGGGACTAATGTAGCTCCATATTTGTAGTTACAGATGGGCTGGACGTGGGACGCGGAGAAGGCTGCCGGAAACCGCGCCAAGCATGGCGTAGCTTTCGAGACAGCCAAGGCTGTGTTCGACGACCCACTGCACCTGTCAAAACCGGACCCGCATCCAGACCGCGATCGCTGGCGGACAATCGGGAGAGTCGGGCCCGTGTTGTTATTGGTGGTCCACACATGGCCCGAAGGTGACGAGGCCGTCGGCCGAATTATCAGCGCCCGAAAAGCCACCGCACATGAGAGGAAGGCTTATGAAGAAGAAGGCTCCTAAAACGCTGACGCGTAAGCAGATGGCGGAATTGAAGTCGCTTGCTGCGCTGCCTGACAGCGCTATCGACACGTCAGACGCACCAGAGGTTCTCGATTGGGGCGGTGCCAGACGTGGCGCGTTCTACCGGCCCATCAAGCAGCAACTGACCCTTCGCCTCGATGCCGATCTAATCGCTTGGTTCAAGGCCCACGCCGAGTCAGGTAAGGGGTATCAAACGCTCATCAACCAAGCTCTGCGCGAGTATGCCAAGGGACAGCAAAAAAGAAGTCGCGTGGCGCACTCTAACCAGGAGAGGCCATCTAGCCGCGTTCCAGAAGCTTGATGAAAAGTTGGTTGTGAAGCTGATCGAGCTTGGATCAGAAAAGTCTCAGGAAGACTCTGCATCGCAGGGCAGAATCCATAGACATTGCTCCGCAACCGAATCACGAGCCAGCTTGGCCGTCACGGCACAATGACGACGCGGAAGCGGGCTTTGCCGCTCATCATGCGCTCATAGGCTTCCGCCGCTTTCGCCAGCGGATAGGTCTCGATCATCGCCTCGACACCGGTCAGCGCGCTGAAGCGCATCGTGTCTTCGGAATCGACCGACGTTCCCGACGGCCAGCCCCTGACGCCGCGCCGCTGCCCAAGAATGTGGAACGGGTTGACCTCGATCGGCTCGGGCGAGGCGCCGACCACCAGCAGCGTGCCGTCGACGCCGAGCCCGTTGATCAGAGGCGTCATGGCCTTGCCGCTCGTCACCGTGGCGAGGATCACCTTGGCGCCGCCGAGCGCCATCAGCTCCTTGGCCGCATCCTGCGTCTCGCTGTCGATATAACGATGCGCGCCGAGCTCGAGCGCGAGCTTCTCCTTGTCCTTGCCGCGGGCGATGGCGACGGTATGAAATCCCATCCGGCGCGCGAACTGCACGGCGAGATGGCCGAGCCCGCCGATGCCGTGGATGGCCACGACATCGCCGGGCCGGGCGCCTGCGTTGCGCAGTGCGTTGAAAGTGGTGATGCCGGCGCAGAGCAGCGGCGCGGCCGCTGTGGCATCGAGCTTGTCGGGAATCGACGCCAAGGCGTCGATCGGCGCGATCATGTAGTCGGCATAGCCGCCGTCATAGTGGATGCCGGGCACCTTGAGATTGCGGCAGGTGATGAAGTCGCCGCGCCGGCACCGATCGCAGACGAAGCAAGCGCCGCCGAACCAGCCGACGCCGACCCGCTGGCCAACGCGCCAGGTGGTGACATCGGCGCCGATCGCATCGATCCGCCCGGCGATCTCGTGACCGGGAACGGTCGGGTATTTGACGCCGGGAAAGACCCCGGTGACAGCGAATACGTCGCTATGGCAGACGCCGCAGGCCTCGATCTTGATGCGCACCTGGCGCGGGCCGGGCTCGGGCGTCGGCCGCTCGACGAGCTCGAACGGTGCGTTGGGTTTGGCGATCTGGATGACACGCATGGGACGCTCCTTCTCGATTTTACGTTCAATGGAAGAGGTGGGTGGCGGCGAGCCCGTTGAAGATGGATTGCATGGCGATCGCCGCGAGCAGCACGCCGAACACGCGCACGATGACTTTCCGCGCCGTGATCCCGATCAGCTGATGGATCTCCTGAGCCAGCAGAAGAAAAACGAGCGTCACCGCCATCACCGCGATGATCGCCGTGATCACGGCGCCTAGCAGCGTGACGTTGCCGTTGGTGGCGGCCGACAGTACGATGGCGGATGTCATGGCGCCGGGCCCGGCAAGGAGCGGCGTGGCGAGCGGAAAGACGGCGATCTCGGCGTGGGCTTCCGCCTTGGTCTCGGCCTCCTCGCTTTCCTTGTTGGAGAGGGTGGCCGGCGCCGGCCGTTTGGCGAGCGTCATCTCGAGCGCGATCATAAACAGGATGATGCCGCCGGCGGTCTGCAGCGCCGCGAGCGAGACGCCGAGCTGGGTCAAGACCGGCTGCCCGACCAGGGCGAAAGCGAGCACGATCAGGGTGGCGATGAACACGGCCTTGAACGAGATGGCGCGGCGCTCGGCGCCTGTCATATTGGGCGTGAGCGAAGCCAGCAGCACGGCCGTGTCGATCGGGCCGATAACGGCAAAGAAGGTGGTGAAGGCGGTGAAGAAGGTCTCGAACATGGGGCAGTGTGGGGGCTACGAGGTGCGCCGGAGGCTTCTAGCACCTTTCGCCGTTAAGCACGACGCGGAGGGTCACGAAGCAAGAGCGTTGCTCAAATCACAAGCATCGGATTAAGCAGGACCTGTTCGCGGTGAGCTCGATGTTCGGGGCGGCCCGGGTCGTGGGCACGGCTCTGCGCGAGGTCCACAAGATCGACGACGGCTATCTCCAGCAGCGCGAGGTGGACTTCACCGGCTCCTTCATTCTTGCCGGTCAAA
>JALHTP010000201.1 GCA_022865725.1 Methyloceanibacter sp.
GCCATTAGCAGGATCTCTGCGCCAACGCACCAACCTTACGCAATCCCCTTGTCAGGCTGAGCGTCGTCACCGTCCACTTCGCTCGACCTCCTGCTTGCTAACCTCACGCTTCGACCACACCGCTACGAAAGCCCCGCCCAGGACGCTTGAAGGGCCCGAAGCGTTTGCGTCTTCCAATTTGGAACTGAGGCCGAGGCGGGGAGATGATTTTCAAATCGATTTCGGTGTAATGTCCAAGCCTCCTGTAAACCTTTTGCTACTAAGGCTTCACCTTGAACACCTCGCCTTCGGTGGCGGGGAAGGGGAACTTGTTGCCGTCCACCTCAACGATGTAATCGCCCGGCGGCAGCGCGGCCTTCCATCTGACCGCGTTGAAGTCGGCGACCTCCTTGCCGTCTTGCGTCGTCACCCGCGCCGCCTTCCACTCCAGTCCGTCAGCGAGGATGACCGCGACGGGCCGGAGCGTGGTGGTCTTGCCGCCGTCGACTTTGATGAAGCGCCACTCGCTTTTGGCGAAGCGCAAGGTCATAGACGCCGGGCATCAGGGTCACCGACGTCGACATGGGGGTAAAACTTCCATGCTTCTTGCCGGTTTCGGAATCGACGACGGCCGCGTTTACATGCACGCTGACCTCGACCTTCAGTATCCCCGGCTCGATCGTGGTCGTCTCGCCGGGGCGGACCTCGATCCCCTTCCAGCTTGCGGGTCCGAATTTGACCTGAAAGGCTTAGACGTGGCCTCCGCCGTAGCAAACGGTCAGTCCGACAGCTGTAAGGGAAAGTTTGCTTCGGTCCGCGTTAGCGAGCTAGTGGTCAGCGAAGTTGTATTCCGCGGATTTTCGTCGTGTGAGGACACCAATGGGTTACCACCCAGTTTTTTGTGGTACCCGCCGCCAAGGAGGCTTTGTCGTATTCTCCGTAATTGGCGACGACTTTAGTGCTGCTCACGATGGTTCCCAATCCGATGGCGCCTTGCAGCCTGGTGAATTGTCTGGATACCAACGAGCGGCGTTTACAGCTGTCGAGCGTTAAATCATTGGATCCGGCGTTCGGCTTGCATGACCACGGCTTGCCCGTTTGCTTTGTCCGCGAGTTGACATATCAACTGTACTTGGTTGCCAACCAATAGCAGCGATCCTATGAGCGAAAAGAAAGTCTCAGGCGGTGTGGTCCATGACCTGCCCGCGGATTTGAAAAAGGCACTGACCTCCGACGCAAAAGCGTTGGAAACGTGGGAGGACCTTACGCCACTCGCGCGTAATGAATGGATCTGCTGGATCGATTCGGCCAAAAAAACAGGAACAAGAACTCACCGGATCGAATGGGGATGTTCCAGCCTCGGAGAAGGAAAGCGGAGACCCTGTTGTTGGCCTGGCTGTCAGCATCGTTGAGATTATCACGATCCGTACTACATGCAGCCGACCTGGTGATGGGGTCTACGCCGGACTGACCGGACTTTGTGGAAGTCTGGTTTGGAGGGGTAAGCGGAGCTAAGCTTGTGAATGCGCGGTGAGCGTTTATTGGGTATCGGCCTATCGGAAACGAGCGCATCCCGGGAGAAAACGGTCCAAGCGCCACAGTCAGCAAGACTGAAACCGTTCAGCGCATTCGATCAATTATACATTGCGGCGCGGAGTTCGGAGAGCATCGATGAGCGAGCAAGACGACATTGCAGGCTTGGTTCGAGCAGTTCGTGCGCGCGTGCCAATGGATGCGGCGCAGATGCTGGTCAAGGAAACGCCCGAGCGAATCCAGGCGGTTCTTGCCGAGCTGCCGCAGATATTGGTCGACCGTATCAAAGCCTATCTGCCTCCGGAATTGCAGTTGCAGGCCTCGAAGTCTCTGTCGGAGGTCATAGAGAACACCGTAGGCGAAATGATGGACCCGGCGCTGGCCGTGCTTCCGCAGACGACGACCGTGCAGGAAGCGATCGCCTTTCTGCGAAATCACGAGACCCCTCAGCAGATCACCTATCTGTACGTCACCGATGCAGAGGACAAGCTCATCGGTCTGACCGTGATTCGCGACCTGATCCTGGCGGAGCCGAATCAGACGTTGACGGACGTGATGTTGCCCGAGCCCTTTGTGCTGACGACGGACATGGACCTCGCCGCCGCCGTCAAGGCGGCGATTCATCGGCACTATCCTGTGTATCCGGTCGTGGACGCCGACCGACACGTGATCGGCGTGGTGCGCGGCTGGCGCCTGTTCGAGCGTCAGGCGATCGAGATCAGCGCGCAGTCGGGCCAGATGGTCGGTGTGGACAAGGAGGAGCGTATCTACACGGGGACCTGGACGGCTTTCAAGATGCGTCATCCCTGGCTGCAGGTGAACCTGTTGACCGCTTTCGCAGCGGGCTTCGTGGTCAGCCTTTTCGAGGGCACCATCACGCAGATCGTGGCGCTGGCGGCTTTCCTGCCGATCCTTGCGGGCCAAAGCGGCAACACGGGATGCCAGGCGCTGGCGATCACGCTTCGCGGAATCACGCTTGGGGACTTGAACAGCCATCCCGTGCGCAAGTTGATCGCGAAGGAGGTGACCCTTGGCGCAATGAATGGTTTGCTGACGGGTACCGTCGCGGGCGTGGCGATGTGGTGGAGCGCCGGTGGAAGCGGCAACGATCAGGGGATGGTCCTCGGCCTCGTCATCCTGCTCGCCATGACCGGTGCCTGCATGGCTTCGGGTCTATTCGGTGTGCTGGTGCCATTGACGCTGCGACGGCTCGGCGCGGATCCCTGCACCGCATCGAGCATCTTCCTCACCACAGGAACCGATATCGCCGGCATTGGACTCATGCTGGGATTGGCGACCGTGCTGGTACTTTAGGCCGGCCCGTTTTCGCCGGGTGGACGTACTTGTCTGGGCGCTGAGTGCCGCTGCATTCCTGACGGCAGCGCTTTCCGGCATCGCCGGCCTGGGCGGCGGCACCATTCTCATCGGCGTCCTATACGCCGTCGGCATGGCACCGGTCGAGGCGGTGGACCTCCTAAAGCAAGTCATTACTAGCGGGGCCGCGCCGTGAAAGCCTGCCGCTCGTAATGTCTGTTATGGGTCATTCGGCGACATAGGCGGACGACGCGCTGATGTCCGAAAAGAGCTCTGAACCGGACATTAGACCACGCCGCTTCAATGTCGCCGAAGTGCCATGTGTGGACGGCTCCGGGTTGGCAAGTCAAAACTTCACGTCGCAGCGTTGGTCGGTGCAGCCATGTGTTCGGCCTGTTGATGCGGTTCACATGACCGCTGGCCATAATGCCCTCCGCGGATCAGGTCCCGGTCATTAGCTCGCATTCGACGATGCACTGGCACATGTGGGTTGTCCCGATCGCCGGATCGACCGGCTCTGCATTACGTGCTGTTCGCCCTCCCAACCTTCACATCACGCCGGATGTCTGGCGCGATCTCGTTCACGCCGCAAGCGCGACGGGTTCCTTGTAGCGCTCGCCCTTGGCCATCATCGCCCAGGCCATGCGTGCGATCTTGTTGGCGAGCGCGATGGCAGCGACCTTGGTTGGCCGCCTAGCCAACAACGCTGTAAGCCAGGGCCGATGCTTTGTGCCATGGATCTTGGCATAGCGGATGACGGCAAGGGCGCCGGCGGTGAACAGGCTGCGCAGATAGCGATCGCCCTGTTTGCTGATGCTGCCGAGCCTGTCCTTGCCCCCGCTTGAGTGCTGCCTCGGAACGAGCCCGATCCAGGCTGAGAAGTTCCGTCCCGACCGGAAGGCCTTCGGATCGGCCACGCTTGCAACCAGAGCGGTGGCC
>JALHTP010000202.1 GCA_022865725.1 Methyloceanibacter sp.
CTTTCAGGGCCTTTTTGGAGTCAGGGCGCAAGGATCTCGACTTCGTCGCGATCAACGATCTCGGCTCGGCTGAGATGAACGCCCATCTGCTGGAGTTCGACAGCGTGCATGGGCGCTTCCGGGGCACGGTCAACGTCGCCGACGGGCATCTCAAGACCAATGGCCAGGATGTGGCGGTCCTGTCGGAGTCGACCCCTGAGAAGCTCCCCTGGCGCGATCTGGGCGTCGATATCGTCATGGAATGCACCGGCCGCTTCACCGACCGCGAGGGCGCGGCGAAGCACCTGATCGCCGGCGCCAAGCGCGTGCTGGTCTCGGCGCCATGCTCTGGCGCCGACCTTACCGTGGTCTATGGCGTGAACCACGACAAGCTCACGCAAGGGCACCACGTCGTCTCCAACGCTTCCTGCACCACCAATTGCCTCGCTCCCGTGGCGCAGGTGCTGCACGAGGCGATCGGCATCAAGCACGGCTATATGACGACGGTGCACGCTTATACCGGCGACCAGCGCACGGTGGATACGCTGCACAAGGATCCGTACCGCGCGCGTGCCGCTGCCATGAATTTGATCCCCACCTCGACCGGCGCCGCCAAGGCGGTCGGGCTAGTGCTGCCCGAATTGAAAGGCAAGCTCGATGGTGCCTCGATCAGGGTGCCGGTGCCGAATGTGAGCATGATCGATCTCACCTTCCAGGCTATGCGGCCGACCACCGTGCAGGAGATCAACGACGCCATGATCAAGGCCGCCGACGGGCCGCTCAAGGGCGTTCTCGGCGTGAACGCGAAGCCGCTCGTCTCGTCCGACTTCAACCATGACCCGTTGAGCTCGATCTTCGACCTCGACAGCACCCATGTGGTCGACGGCACGTTCTGCCGCATCGTGTCCTGGTACGACAACGAATGGGGCTTCTCCAATCGGATGAGCGACACGGCCGTTGCCATGGGTCGGCTGATATGAACGAGGCTCCGTCGCCCGCTTGCATAGGCGCGGGGGCGACAGGCGGTCTCGACCTCTCCCGCATCAGGTCCATCGACGGGGTCGATGTGCGCGGCAAGCGCGTGCTGGTCCGCGTCGACTTCAACGTGCCGATCGAAGGGGGCGCCGTCGCCGACCCGACCCGCATCACCCGCGTGCTGCCGACCATCGCCAGACTTGCGCGTGAGGGCGCCAAGGTGATCGTGCTGTCCCATTTGGGTCGTCCCAGGGGAACCATATCGGCCGACACCTCATTGCGGCCCGTCGCCATGAAGATGCAGGAGCTGATGCCGGGAACCAATGTTCGGTTCGTCGGCGATTGTATCGGCGAAGAGGCGAGGCGAGGGGTTGCCGAACTCAGGCCCGGCGACGTGGCGGTGCTCCAGAATCTGCGTTTTTACCCGGGCGAGGAAAAGAACGATCCTGCATTTGCGAAACGCCTCGCCGAGCATGGCGATATCTATGTCGACGACGCCTTTTCCACGGCGCATAGGGCGCATGCCTCGGTCGAGGCCATCGCCGGTCTTCTCCCGTCTTATGCGGGTCTTCTCTTGATGGCCGAGATCACCGCGCTCGGCGAAGCGCTGGAAAACCCGGAACGGCCGGTCATGGCCATTGTCGGCGGCGCCAAGGTCTCGACCAAGATCGAGGTCCTGACCAATCTCGTCGCGCGCATGGATGTTCTCGTGGTTGGCGGCGGCATGGCCAATACCTTCCTTCTCGCCAAGGGGATCGAGATCGGCGCCTCGTTCTCCGAGCCCGATTTCGTGGCGACGGCGAAAGACATCATGGCGCGGGCCGCACAAGCCGGCTGCGAGATGGTCTTGCCGACTGACGCGGTGGTGGCCAAGGAGCTGAAAGAGGGTGTCGCGTGGCGCGTCTGCCCGGTCAGCGACGTGCCTGAAGACGCCATGATCCTCGATTTCGGCCCTGAAGGCACGGCCGACCTGAAGCGGCGTTTAGGCTCCGTCCGCACCGCGCTGTGGAACGGGCCGCTCGGGGCGTTCGAGACGGCGCCCTTCGGCGAGGCGACGTTTGCGCTCGCCCGCGAGGTCGCGCGCCTGACCAAGGCAGGCAAGCTGGTGAGCGTCGCCGGCGGCGGCGATACGGTCAGGGCGCTGAATGAGGCCCATGTGGCCGACAATTTCACTTATGTGTCGACGGCGGGCGGCGCCTTCCTGGAGTGGCTCGGGGGCCGTGAACTGCCGGGAGTCCTGGCGCTTGCCAGAAGCGGCGCCCACGCCTCAGCCTAGGCTGAACCTCGAAGATTTCGGTCGATTCTCTCCATCTGTCATTCCCGCGAAAGCGGGAATCTAGTAACTATCCATTCGCAGTTATTTGCGATCACCGGGATTACTGGATTGCCCGGTCAAGCCGGGCAATGACATAGGTTGGATATGGCCCGCGACATTGTCATCGCCCCTTCGATCCTCTCGGCCGACTTCGCCAGGCTGGGCGAGGAGGTGCGCGCCATCGATTCCGCCGGCTGCGACTGGATCCATGTCGATGTCATGGACGGGCATTTCGTGCCCAACATCACCATCGGGCCAGATGTGGTGAAGGCGCTCCGCCCGCATTCGAAGAAGCTGTTCGACGTGCATCTGATGATCGCGCCCTGCGATCCCTTCATCGAGGCGTTCGCTAAAGCGGGCTCCGACATCATCACCGTGCATGCCGAGGCCGGTCCGCATCTCGACCGCTCGCTCGCCTTCATCAGAAGCCTCGGCAAGAAGGCCGGCGTCAGCATCACGCCGTCCACGCCCGAGGACGCGATCGAATATGTGCTCGACAAGGTCGACCTCGTGCTGGTGATGACCGTGAACCCCGGCTTCGGCGGCCAGGCTTTCATCCCCGGTCAACTGCACAAGATCAGAGCCATCCGCAAGATGATCGGCGCGCGGCCCATTCACCTCGAAGTCGATGGCGGCATCAATGCCGAGACGGCGCCGCTCGTGGTCGAGGCCGGGGCGAACGCGATCGTGGCGGGGTCGGGCGTGTTCAAGGGCGGCGCCTATCAAGAGAACATCGCCGCCATCAGAGCCGCCGCCTTGCGCGCCCGCGCCGCCGCCGCGTGATCGCACAGCGTGAAAACGACGCGCTATTTCGAAGAACAAGTTTTGCGCAAGCGGCCGTACATTCAGCGGGGTTGGTGTTTGAGCGTTCTAGCCGCACCGATTCATCGGGAAAAGCAGGACGTGGTCGAATTCGTTTTTGGGGTAAGATCGTACCGGAAGGTGAAACGCAAACGCGCATTCTTCGCGTTGTTACGCTAGAAGATGGCGAAACAGTCCACAATGCGTTCTTCGATCGCGGCTTTCGCGAAGAGGAGAAGTGATGAAGCTGCATTATTATCCGGAGACTGACAGTCTCTATATCGAGCTGAAACCTACGCCTGGCACCGAGGCGCGAGAGATCGTCGAGGGTTTGGTCGTCGATTTTGACGCCAAGGGCGACGTTGTCGGCCTCGATATTGACCACGCCTCGAAGAAGCTCGACCTATCCATTGTGGAGACCGTGGCGCTGCCTCCTGCAAGCGCCGCCGAGTAACGCTGGCCCCTAACGTTAACGTGACTTGTCATTGCCCGGTCCGGCCGCGCAAGCCACTATCCGGCCGCGACGATTGTCATTTACTAGATTGCCCGCTTCCGCGAGGCAGTGATTGAAGAGGCTGAATTTGGACGTCACCTATGTCGGCGCGCTGATCGCGGGGCTTTTGAGCTTCCTCTCGCCTTGCGTGCTGCCGCTCGTGCCGCCTTATCTCTGCTTCCTCGGCGGCACCACCTTCGACCAACTCACCGGCGAGGACGAGACGCCGTCGCATGTCTATACGACGGTGGTGCTGTCGTCGGTCGCCTTCGTGCTCGGCTTCACCACGGTGTTCGTCATTCTCGGCGCCACGGCCACCGTGGCAGGCCAGCTGCTCGCCGCGAATCTCCCGCTGCTCAGCAGGATCGCCGGCGTGGTCATCATCATCGCTGGCTTGCATTTCCTCGGTGTCTTCCACCTGCCCATCCTGCACCGCGAGGCGCGCTACCATGCCGATGCGCGCCCCGCCGGTCTTCTCGGCGCCTATATCATCGGCCTCGCCTTCGCCTTCGGCTGGACGCCCTGTATCGGGCCGGTGCTCGCCGCCATCCTCGCCGTTGCCGCGGGGGAGGATTTGATCTCCAAGGGCATCAGCCTGCTCCTCGTCTATTCCTTGGGGCTCGGCATACCGTTCATCGCCGCGGCCGTCGCCATCAGGCCTTTCATGAGCACCATGCAGCGCTTCCGCAAGCACCTCGCGATCATCGAGAAGCTGCTTGGCGGCTTCCTCGTTGTGACCGGGGTTCTCTTTCTCACCAACTCCATGACGCTGATCGCCTCCTGGATGCTCGAGCTGTTTCCAGGCCTTGCCACCATCGGCTGACGCGGCGCCCTCGCATTTCGCGCGTCCGCGCCGATATTGATGCTCATGACCACAATCGCTCTCACCATCGCCGGCTCGGATTCTTGCGGAGGCGCTGGCATCCAGGCCGACCTCAAGACCTTCTCCGCGCTCGGCGTCTATGGCGCGAGCGCGATCACGGCGCTGACCGCGCAGAATACGCAAGGCGTGGAAGCTGTGCTGGTCGTTCCGCCGGACTTCGTGGCGCGGCAGATCAAGGTGGTGGCGCGCGACCTCAAGGTGGGCGCCGTCAAGATCGGCATGCTCGCCACGAGCGAGGTCATCGAGGCCGTCGCCGAGGCGCTCGAGGCCTTCGCAGGTGTCCCGATCGTGCTCGACCCCATCATGGTGGCCGCATCGGGCGATGTTCTGCTCGATGAAGACGCCATAGAAACGCTGCGCACGCTGCTGCTGCCGCGAGCGAGCCTGATCACGCCAAACCTGCCGGAGGCGGCGAAGCTGCTCGGCAGCGGCGAGGCCAAGAATGAGCGCGAGATGTCCGCCCAGGCCGTGGCGCTCAGACGCCTCGGGGCAAAGGCTGTGCTCATCAAAGGCGGCCATGCGGAAGGCGCCGAGGCGGTCGATCTTCTCCTCGACGCGGAGGGGGAGTTGCGGCTCGCAGCACCGCGCGTGAAGACCGGCAACACCCACGGTACCGGCTGCACGCTCTCCTCGGCCATCGCCGCCGAGCTTGCCAAAGGCGCCTCTCTCCGCGAGGCCGTCGTGGCGGCCAAGGCCTATGTCACGGCGGCGATCGGCGCCGCGGATGATCTCCACATCGGCAAGGGCAGGGGCCCGGTTCATCATTTCCACGCGCTCTGGCCGCGGAAATGACGGCAGTGAGCTAGCCCTCGGCCACGACCTTAACAAGCTGCTCGCCCAGGCCTGAAACGGTAAGCCGCAACTCGTCGCCGGGCTTGAGAAACACCCGCGGGTTCCGCGCCATGCCGACGCCGGGCGGCGTCCCCGTGGTGATGACGTCGCCAGGCATGAGCGTCATGTATTGGCTGATATAGGCGACGAGCGCGGCCACCCCGAAGACCATGGTCGAGGTCGACCCGGTCTGCATGCGCGCCCCGTTGAGATCGAGCGCAAGATCGAGCCGTTGCGGATCGGGGATCTCGTCGGTGGTGACGAGCCAAGGCCCGAGCGGCCCGAAACTGTCATGGCTCTTGGCCTTGATCCACTCGCCGGGCCCGCCCTTCTGCAGGCTCCGCTCGGAGACATCGTTGCAGATCGTGTAGCCGGCGACGTAGTCGAGCGCGCGCGCTTCCGGCACGTCCTTTGCCCGCGTGCCGATCACCACCGCCAGCTCGACCTCGAAATCCATGCGATCGAAGCCCTTGGGCTGCAGCACGGGATCGTTGGGACCCGAGACGCAGGAACTCGCTTTGGCGAACACGATCGGCACTTCGGGGATCGGCATGCCGGTCTCCTCGGCATGGTCCCGATAGTTGAGCCCAATGCCCAGGAACTTCGGCACGACCCCGATCGGGGGCCCGAGCCGGGGCTCGCCTTCAACCAGCGGAAGCGCCGCAAGATCGAGCGCCTTGATACGATTCAGGCTTTCCCGCCCGAGCGCATCGCCGGCGAAATCCGGCACCATTTGCGAAAGGTCGCGGATCCGGCCGCTTGCATCGAGGATTGCTGGTTTTTCCCGCCCACTCTGGCCATAACGTAACAGCTTCATCGATCTTCCCCTGGTCCCATTTTTTTTGCATGATGCACGCGGGCACGGGGGGCGGCAACCGCCCGCGATTGCCCTGACACCAAGTCAGGGCTTGGTTTCCAGCGCATCAACCAGAGGGATAGGCTCAATGGCACCTCGCTTGCTTACGACGTTGACCGCTAAGGTTTTGCCTGTGGCGATGCTTCTGCTTGTGGCGCTCGTGTCGATGCCCGCTGAATCGGCAACGAAGAAGGCTGCGCCTAAGGGAACCGGCAATCCCTTCGATCAATTGAAGGGGTATTGGACGGGCGGCGGCACGGTGTCACCGCAAAAGGGCGGCGCCGAAAAAGTCAGCTGCAAGGTGACCTATATCGTTGCCGGCAGCGCCGTCACGCAGAACATGCGCTGTGCCGGAACCGACTATAAGTTCAACACCGCCTCGAAACTGAACTATAGCGGCGGCAAGATCAGCGGCTCGTGGAGCGAGACCACCTACGATGCTTCGGGGAGCGTGAGCGGGACGGCCACCGGCAACACCGTGCATGCGCGAATCAGCGGCGACAAATTCTCCGGCCGCATGAGCATCAACGTCTCGGGCTCGAGTCACACCATCAATATCGTGCAGTTGGACAACAAGTCCGGCTCCTATCGCCAGGCGGCCAGCGTGTCTCTGCACCGCTGAGGCACGAGCGGCACTTGCCGCTTGTTCGCCTTGCCATTGACGCTCGACCGAAACGCCAAGGCTGCCAAGGCCTTGGCGTTTCGTTTCGAGGACGGCGCCGCTGCAAAGTGAATCACCTCACCCCCCTCTGTGACCCTCTCGCTTTGCCCGTTGCTGAACTGCAACAGGGCTCGACAAAGTTTTCCGAGAACGAGGCCCCTTCAGCCCGCCTGCGGATGGCATGCCGCCGCTTGTCCGGCGCTCTCTCCCAGGCGGGCGTGTGTGCCATCAATCCATTGATGTAAAACGATAATAGCAGCGATTGCCGGTCCGCGTTCTGGCCCATTTTGCATTTGCGCCACAGTGCTCGGCCGTTCTGCAGCTTGGGCGTTGCACGATGTTGAAGCGTCCGGTGGGGCTGGGCTAGCCTTGCAGCATGAATGGGGGACGGGGCTGGGGGGCCCTTAGTGAAACGACCGAACGAAGAGCTTTGAGGGATCTAGAGCAAACTCCGAAAAGGTAAGGCTCAGGAACAAGATGGGGGGGCGAGCCGAAGCCCGCTACTAAGGCCATGCCTTTGGCGCTCGGCTCGTTTCGCAGGGAAGACCGGCCCGGTCCATCCGGGCCGGTTCTTTTTTGCCCAAGCCGCTAGAGACCGAGCCTCGCCAGCGTCGCGTCGATCCCCGCGAGATAGCCCGACCCGAACAGCCTGACATGCACGAGCCTCGGGTAGAGATTGTAGAGGCCTGAGCGAAGCTCGTGGAATCCGGGCGCAAGCTTCATCGAGCCCGCATAGGCCTCGAAGAAGGCCTTCCCAAACGTCCCGAACAAGGTCGCGAAGGCGAGCTCGACCTCGGGATGACCGCAATAGATCGCGGGATCGACGAGCCCCGCGACCCGCCCCTCCCGCACCAGCACGTTCCCGGTCCAGAGATCGCCATGCAGCAGGCTGGGGAAGGC
>JALHTP010000203.1 GCA_022865725.1 Methyloceanibacter sp.
CCAGGAGCTGCTTGGGCATGCGAGCCTCTCCACGACGCAAGGCTATACTGAGGTCGACCGGGCGCATCTGCTCAAGACCTATGACAGCGCCCACCCCCGCGCGTGATGGTTAAGTCACTATCACACAATCATTTTTGATCCCGATCAAAGGCTGGGTTCACCCTGCCTGGCGATAAAGGTCCTCGACTCTTTGCCGCCTATTGTGGTACTGACCAGTCAGTCATTATATTGGGGCATCGATCTTGAGAGGGCTGAGCCATGGCCGGAGAGAAGAAGCTGCGAAAGAGCCAGGCCCCCGGCGTAAAGCGGCGGGAGCGTAAGGACACGCGGCCGCAAGAGATCGTGGCTGCCGCCTTCGAGGAATTCGCCACGCATGGCTACGCCGCCACCAGGCTCGAGGACGTGGCGGCCCGCGCGCGCGTGAGCAAGGGCCTGCCCTATCTCTATTTCAAGACCAAGGAAGAGCTGTTCAAGGCGGTGGTGCGTAGCGTCATCACCTCGCATTTCGATGCGATCCGCGAAAGGATGGAGAGAACCGATCTTTCAGTCGAAGCCTTCCTCAAGGGTCCCTTCCTCGCCTTCATCCAGGATCTCGTGGGCTCCAAGCGCGCCTTCATCGCGCGGCTCCTCATTGCCGAGGGCCACAAGCACCCTGAGCTGACCGCCTTCTATTACGAGCAGGTCGTCTCGCGCGGGATCGAGACCATGACGCGGCTCATCGATCGCGGCATCGAGCGGGGCGAGTTCAAGCCGACCCCCTTGCGCGACTATCCGCAGCTTCTGTTCGCGCCGGTGATGACGGCCATCTTCTGGCGTCAGTTGTTCGAGCGGCATCATCACCTCGACACCGACGGGCTGCTCAGGACCAATATCGAGCTTCTCACCGACGCGATCAGAGCGCCTGGCCGTAAAGGAGACGCGCGATGAAGCGTCGCGTCGCCCTCCTCCTCGCCGGGTTGGCCGCAATCGCCTTCGCGATCGTGCTGATGACCTACCCGGCCAATCAGGATGCGGAGTTCCCCGGTTATATGGAGGCCGACCTCGTGCTGGTCGGCTCCGAGCAGGGGGGCCGCGTTTCTTCGCTCAGCGTCGAGGAAGGCGCATCCGTGAAGCAGGGCGACCCGATCTTCGTGCTGGAGAGCGAGGAGCAGGAGGCATCTGTCGCCGCGGCAAGATCCCGCCTGCAAGAATCCGAGGCCCGGCTCGCCGACGCCAAGGCGGAGCTGCAAAGGCCGGACGAGATCCATGTGCTTGAGGCAGCGCTTGCCCAGACGCAAGCCATGTTGCAGGTGGCGACCAACAATCTCGAGCGCGCGCAGTCTTTGTTCGACAAAGGCTGGACCACCAAGGCGCAGCTGGACGACGCCCTCGCCCAGCACGACCGCAATCAGGCCGCGGTGGTCGAGGCCGAGAAGCGCATCACGGCAGCCAAGCTCCCCGGCCGATCCGACATGATCGCTGCTGCGGCGGCCAACGCCGAGGCGGCCCGCCATGCGCTGACCGAGGCCGAGAAGAATCTCGGCAAGCGAAAGGTGTTCGCGCCCGCGAACGGGACCGTGGAAGAGGTGTATTTCCGGCCCGGAGAGGTCGTGAATTCCGGACAGGCCGTGATCGCGCTCTTGCCGCCGCGCAATCTCAAGGTCCGCTTCTTCGTGGCGGAGCCGGTCAGGGCCGGGCTTCAGGTCGATCAGAGCGTCGGCGTCAGTTGCGACGGCTGTCCGCCCGATCTTCACGCCAAGATCAGCTTCATCGCGCGGGAGGCCGAGTTCACCCCACCCGTGATCTTCTCGCGCGAGCAGCGGGAGAAGCTCGTCTA
>JALHTP010000204.1 GCA_022865725.1 Methyloceanibacter sp.
AAGCGCCATGCGGTGCTTGAGCACTGGCTCGGCAAGCTCGATCACGTCGTCGATGGAGGGCGCGAGCCGTCCCTCGATCAGGGCCTTGGCGCGGACGGCGAGCATCAGCGCTTGGCTGGCGCGGGGGCCGGGGCCCCAGGCGATCATGTCGTCAAGCTCCTGGTCGATGCCGGTGCCGGGCCGCGCCGAGCGGACCAGCTTCAGGATCGCATCCACCACCTGATCGCCGACGGGCAGCTGGCGCACGAGGCGCTGCGCCACCATCAGTTCCTCGGCGGAGAGGATGGTCTTGAGCTGACGCTCCTCGACGCCGGTGGTGGCGAACAGCATGCGGCGCTCGGCGGCGACGTCGGGATAGGTGACGTCGATCTGCAACAGAAAGCGGTCGAGCTGGGCCTCGGGCAGGGGATAGGTGCCTTCCTGCTCGAGCGGGTTTTGCGTCGCCAGCACGTGGAAGGGACGCGGCACGTCATGGCGGATGCCCGCCACGGTGACGTGATGCTCCTGCATGGCCTGGAGCAGCGCCGACTGCGTCTTGGGGCTGGCGCGGTTGATCTCGTCGGCCATGAGCAGCTGGGTGAAGATCGGGCCCTCGACGAAACGGAAGCTGCGCCGCCCGCCGGTCGACTCTTCCAGTACCTCGGAGCCGACGATATCGGAGGGCATCAGGTCGGGGGTGAACTGGATGCGCTTGTTCTGGAGCCCGAGCACGGCGCCAAGCGTCTCGACCAGGCTGGTCTTGGCGAGGCCAGGCACGCCGATCAGAAGCGCGTGGCCGCCGGACAGGAGCGTGATCAGGGCAAGGTCGATGACGCGCTCCTGGCCGAAAATGATGGAGGCCGTGGTGTCGCGCACTTTCTTGATCTTGGCGCCAACCTCCTCGATACGATCGACGAGTTGGGTCTCGGTTTGAGCAAGTGTTGTCATGGCTTCAGTTGGCTCGATCCTGGTGATAGGGGACTATAGGGCCAAAGGCCTCGGAGAGTAGACACACTTTGAGAGGCAAATCGGTCACAATCGTGTTGGTTCCGGGCTCCTTGCGCGAGACTTCGCAGGCGGAGCAAAAGATGCGGTCAGAAGTGGCATAGAGATGCCTGACCAAGACGAAAGAGACGATGTGGTAGCACCCTCAAAGGCCGGCGGCAAACGGCCTTCGGCAGGATTGCCAAAGCTTAATCTTTGCGGGGATATCGGGCTCAGGATCGGCCGCGACGGCACCTGGTATTACCAGGGTGGCCCGATCGCGCGACAGGCGCTCGTCAAGCTGTTCGCCTCGGTGCTCAGGCTGGAGGAGGACGGCCGCTATTATCTCGTGACGCCGGTGGAGAAGGTGCCCATCGAGGTCGAGGGCCTGCCCTTCGTCGCGGTGGCGATGTCGCGGGAGGGAAGCGGCCAGGCCCAAGCCTTAAGCTTCCGCAGCAATGTGGACGACGTGGTGACGGCGGGGGTCCAGCACAATCTCGGCTTTCAGGCCGGGCCGGACGGGAGCTTCACGCCCTTCGTCGTCATGCGCGGCGGCTTGAAGGCGCGGCTTGCCCGGCCGGTCTATTACGAGCTTGCGGCGCTCGCGGTCGAGCGGCCTGGAGAAGCGGCACCGGGGGTCTGGAGCGGGGGCGTGTTTTTCCCGTTCCCGCCGGCCGAAAGCAAGGACGGCTGAGGGCGACGCAACGCCGCTCGCTTTGTTATGCAAGCGCCGCTATGGTGCGGACGTATTTTCCCGGAAAGAGGTCTATTCCTCTCGATGTTGCGCATCGCGCTGATCGACATTCTCCTTTTCTCGCTGCCCTTTCTGCTCTACGCGACCTATATGGTCTCAGTGAAAGGCGCGAGCCCCACGGGCCTTTGGCAGGGCGCGCCGGTTTTCTGGCTCTTGGCCGCGGGATGCGGGCTGCTCCTCGTCACCATGGCGACACTCATCCAATTCTCAGGCGGTAAGCCCGGCGGCATTTATCACCCGCCGATCATCGAGAACGGTGTCGTCAAGCCCGGCGAGATCGACTGACGGCGGGGTCCCATGCCCGGGCATGCGTCTAAGCGCGTCTCCGCGCCTCCTTCGCTCAAAAACGCCGCATGGCTGAAACGGCCCGAGACGGTGCGCGTATTCGCCGCGCTGACCGCTTCCGGCGTCGAGACGCGCGCGGTCGGCGGCGCGGTGCGCAATACCCTGCTCGGCTTACCCGTGACCGAGATCGATCTCGCCACCACTGCCAGGCCTGAGAAGATCATCGCGCTGGCGCGGAGTGCGGACCTCAAGGCGGTCCCCACCGGGATCGAGCATGGCACGGTCACGGTCATCGTGGACGGCGTCCCGTTCGAGGTGACGACGCTCCGGCGCGACGTCGAGACCTATGGCAGACATGCGACCGTCGCCTTCACGCAGGATTGGGAGGAGGACGCGCGCCGCCGCGATTTCACGCTGAACGCGCTCTTTGCGGCAAGCGACGGTGAAGTGTTCGACCCGCTCGACGGCTATTCCGATCTCGTCGCGGGCCGGGTGCGCTTCATCGGCGAGGCGGAAGCGCGCATCAAGGAGGACTACCTCCGCATCCTGCGCTTCTTCCGCTTCAACGCCTATTACGGCAAGGGTCCGCTCGATTGCGAAGGCCTTGCCGCTTGCGTGCGGCTCCGCGCCGGCCTCGATCAGCTCTCGGCGGAGCGTGTGGCGGGGGAGATGCGCCGGCTGCTCGTGGCGCCGCAAGCGATGCGCGCCATAGAGGCGCTGTTCGATTACGGGCTGTTGACGGGTCTCATCGGCGGCGTGCCGCGGCTGATGCGCTTCGCGCGGCTGATCGCCGCCGAGGAAGCCTTGGGGCTCGCGCCGGATGCGGCACTCCGGCTCGCAGCACTTGCCGTCTTCGTGCAGGAGGACGCAGTGCGCCTTGCCGCGCGCTTCCGCCTCTCCAATGCCGAGCAGGCGATGCTGGCGCTCGGCGCCGCCGACCATGCCAGGGCCGAGCTTCCCGACGAGGCCGCCGCCAAACGGGCGCTCTACCGGCTCGGACCCTGCATCTTCGAGGCCCATGTCCTACTCGCCTCGGCGGATGCGGGCATGTCCCCTAACGATCAAGGCTGGCGGCAGGCCTTCCTTCTTGCCGACCGCTGGCAGGCGCCAGAATTCCCGCTGCGCGGGACCGACATCATGGCGCTCGGCGATCTGAAGGGCCCAGTGATCGGCGCCATCCTGCGCCGGCTCGAAGCGGAGTGGGTCGCTGGCGGCTTCGCCGCGGATCGCGACCAGCTTCTTGCCAGGGCGAAGGAGCTCGCAGGCTGAGTCGCCTGCGCTAGTCCAGCCGCTCGATCAGCGCCATGGCCGCGGCGGGAGCGCGCAGCTTCCCCTCATGGATGAAGTAAATGAATGTGTCGCGCGGCTTGGCCTCGTGTTTCGCTGCGGCAGCGACGAGGGGAAGGTCCGGCGGCATGCCGCCCGTGGCCCAGACATGAGCGCGACCGGCCCATGCGTCGAGATCTGCCGGAGGGTAAGCCGCTGCAAGCGTATTGTCGCCTTGTTGCAGCCGCGCATAGACGATGTCGCCGGTGATGTCGGCGATGGAGGGCCAGGTCTTTGCGTCGGTGAAGGCGGCACTGGCGCCCGCCTCGCGCAGGAGCTTGATGAACTCCGGGTCACGGAAACTCTCATGACGCGGCTCGACCACGTGGTTGAGCGGGAGCCCGTCGAGCGCGCGCGGCAGATGCTCGAGGAATCTGGCGAAGTCGGACGCGTCGAATTTCTTGGAGGGCGGGAATTGCCAGAGCACGGGCCCGAGCTTGTCGCCCAGCTCGGCGAGGCCCGAGTCGCAGAAGCGCTTGATGAAATTGCCCGTCTCGGCGAGCGCCTTTTGTTGCGTGACGAGGCGCGGGCCCTTCACCGAGAAGACGAAGCCCTCAGGCGCGGCCGCGGCCCAGTTGCGGAAGCTCTTGGGACTTTGCAGGCGATAGTGGGTGGCGTTGATCTCGATCGTGGTGAGGTGGCTCGCCGCGAAGCGGAGCTCCTCGGCCTGCTTCAGGCCCTTCGGATAGAAGGTGCCGCGCCACGGCGCATAAATCCACCCGCCGATGCCGACGCGAATGCGCCCCGCTGCTTGCTTGCGCGCCATCCGCACAGAGTGCCTGAGGGCATGCGCCACTCAAGAAGATTCTCTCGCGTCAGCTTGCCGCCGTCGCCGCGGTTTGGAACAGGGACTGCCAGCCGACCCCCGACGTAAACAGCGCGCAAAGCTGCACGAGGATGGGCTTTTCCGGGTCGAAGGCATTCTTGTAAACCGCAGGCAACAATAGGATCGCCATCAAAAGCGCGAACCCCGCTCTCGTCAGAAGGCTCCAGAAATCGAAATTAAACGTCTCCGAGTCGATGTAGCTGCGGAGAAGCGGGTCCACCAAGACGCCGGCCGCGACCGCCGCATATTGCGGCAAGACGGGTGCGTGGCTTTGATCCGCGGCTGTCGCTCTGGCGGCTCCCGCGTGAATCGAAGGGCGCTGCCGCGATTGAAGATCAAAATAGCTGACGATCTCGTTGAGCATGGAATTACCACTTATACGGGAAGGCAACGGCAAAAAAGAGCCGCGTCCGAAGACGCGGCTGGAATTTTACGCGAATCGTTACAGACGCTTATGCAACCGGACTTAGAAGTCCATATCGCCCATGCCGCCGCCTTGAGGCATTGGCGGCGCCTTCTTCTTCGGCTTCTCGGCCACCATCGCCTCGGTGGTGATGAGAAGGCCGGCCACGGAAGCCGCATCCTGTAGCGCGGTGCGCACGACCTTGGCGGGGTCGATCACGCCCTGCTTGACGAGATTGCCGTATTCGCCGGTCGCGGCGTTGTAGCCGAAGGCGTAGTCGTCCTTATCCATGATCTTGCCGACGACCACGGCGCCGTCTTCGCCCGCATTCTCGGCGATCTGGCGAGCGGGCGCCTGAAGCGCCTTGCGCACGATGTTGACGCCGACCTTCTGGTCGTCGTTGGCGGTGTGGATCCTGTCGAGCACCTTCTGGCTGCGGATCAAGGCCACGCCACCGCCGGGAAGGATGCCTTCCTCGACCGCCGCGCGGGTCGCGTTCAACGCATCGTCGACGCGGTCCTTCTTCTCCTTGACCTCGACTTCGGTCGCGCCGCCAACCTTGATCACGGCGACGCCGCCGGCGAGCTTGGCCAGCCGCTCCTGCAGCTTCTCCTTGTCGTAGTCCGACGAGGTATCCTCGATCTGCTGCTTGATCTGGCCGATGCGGGCCTCGATCTCGGGCTTCTTGCCGGCGCCGCTGACGATGGTCGTGTCGTCCTTGGTGATGGCGATCTTCTTGGCCCTGCCCAGCATCTGCACGGTCACGTTCTCGAGCTTGATGCCGAGATCCTCGGAGATCAGCTCGCCGCCGGTCAGCACTGCGATGTCCTGCAGCATGGCCTTGCGGCGGTCGCCGAAGCCGGGCGCCTTGACGGCGGCGACTTTCAGCCCGCCGCGCAGCTTGTTGACCACGAGCGTGGCGAGCGCCTCGCCCTCGACATCCTCGGCGATCACCAGCAGCGGCTTGCCCGACTGCACCACCGCCTCGAGCAGCGGCAGCAGCGCCTGGAGGCCGGACAGCTTCTTCTCATAGATCAAAATGTAGGGGCTCTCCAGATCGGCCACCATCTTCTCGGCATTGGTGATGAAATAGGGAGAGATATAGCCGCGGTCGAACTGCATGCCCTCGACCACTTCGAGCTCTGAGTCGAGGCTCTTCGCCTCCTCGACGGTGATGACGCCCTCGTTGCCGACCTTCTGCATGGCCTTGGCGATCATGTCGCCGATCGCCTTCTCGCCATTGGCCGAGATGGTGCCGACCTGGGCGATCTCCGCCGAGCCGCTCACCTTTTTCGAGCGCTTCCTGATGTCCTCGACCACGTCGATCACGGCCTTGTCGATGCCGCGCTTGAGGTCCATCGGGTTCATGCCGGCGGCGACCGCCTTCAGCCCCTCGCGTACGATGGCTTGCGCCAGCACGGTGGCGGTGGTGGTGCCGTCGCCCGCGGTGTCGTTGGTCTTCGAGGCGACCTCGCGCAGCATCTGCGCGCCCATATTCTCGAACTTATCCTCGAGCTCGATCTCCTTGGCGACGGTCACGCCGTCCTTGGTCGAGCGCGGCGCGCCGAACGACTTCTCCAGGATCACGTTGCGGCCCTTGGGCCCCAGCGTGATCTTGACGGCATTGGCGAGGATATCGACGCCGCGCATCATCCGCTCGCGGGCGTCGGCTGCGAATTTCACATCTTTAGCTGCCATTTGAACTTGCTCCGGTCTTCTATCTTGGGTGTGGTTGCAGGGTAGGGGGCTTTAGCCGAGGATCCCCATGATGTCCGACTCCTTCATGATGAGGAGCTCGTCGCCGTCGATCTTGACCTCGGTGCCCGACCATTTGCCGAACAGCACCTTGTCACCGGCCTTGACGCCCATGGGCTGCAGCTTGCCGTCCTCGCCGCGGGCGCCGGGCCCTGCCGCGATTACCTTGCCGGTCTGCGGCTTCTCCGCAGCCGTATCGGGAATGATGATGCCGCCTTTGGTCTTCTGATCCTCTTCGAGCCGCTTGACCACGACGCGGTCATGCAAGGGACGGAATTTCATAGTGTTGTCTCCGAGAGGTTGCCTGGAAATTAGGGATTGTGCCGCTCTGGCACTCGGCGATGGCGAGTGCCAGACGGGCTGCGACAGGAGATACTGTCGCGGCCCGAATCTGTCAAGAAGAACGGTAGCCAAGCCGCCCGTCGCCTGTGGCTGAGACGCCCCCGCAGCGCCGCATTCCACTGCCAGGGGCGCATGGCATTCGGGCAAAAAACAAGCGGGCTCGAAGCCCGCTTGCAGCCTGCGCCAACACCCTCAAAGGCTGGTCGCTTGAGGCCTGCTCACTGCGCCTGGCGGCGGATGAAGGAGACGATATAGGCCGTCGAGCGGGCCTGGAACACCGGGTCGTCCACCGGACCGGCAATCCCGTCAACCACATTGCCGGGAAGGAAGGAAAACGCATCGCAGGTGGCGGATGGCGCCAGCGCATCGATGCTGACCTTGCCGAGCGGGGAGGTCGCGCGCGCATCCTCATCGTCCCATCTTAGCGTCGGATCGGTGGTCGGATCGCCGTCCTTGCCGCGAATAGCGACAAGCTCGAAAGATACCGGGCCCTTGGCGAGCCGCTCCTTCATCTCGGCCTCGTAGAAATTCGGCCCCTTGGCGGTCGCCTCGTCGTCGGAAAGTCCGAGATCGCCCGCATCGGGGATGGCCTTGTATTTGACCAGCGCCTTTTCGCCCTTTTCATTGGTGAAGGTGAAGGCATGCAGCGCCCAATAATCGACGCCCGCATAGCTTGCCGGAACGGGGTGGCTGCCGAGCCAGGCCGCCTGCCGCGTCGATTCCGGATGTGCGGCGAAGAAGGCGTCGAGCTTCGCCTTATCGCCTGAGCCGACCGTCTGAAGGAATTCGACGAACAGCGCGGGGGTTTGCACGAAGAAGACCGGCGCCGAGATCATCACCAGGTCGGTCACGGCGCCTCCGCCGAGATCGAAGCGGAGCGCAAGTCCGCGCACATTACCTTTCACGTTGTCAGGCGCCTCGGGGTTGCCGCCGCCGAGCGAAAAGCGCCCCGTTACCGGAACCGGCTTGGCGAAGTGCGGCGCCTTGGAGAGCGCGGCCGCCTCGGGCGCGGGGGTGAACTGGCCCGTGACGCAGAAGCCCTTGGTGTGAGCGGCGCGCATGCCCGCATGCTTGCCGAAGACGCCGTTCAAGGCATCGACCAGGTCCGCAGGCGTCGGGTCCGCCGCAAATCCTGTGACGGCGCTTCCGGCCAATATCAAAGCGGATATCGCGCCGAACGCGCTTAGTCTGCCCATGCTCATCTCGGATCCTCCATTCGATGGTTCAGCATGATACTGCCGTCAGCCCCAAGGCGAGATGACAGTTTTGTTGTCTGCGGGCGTGGAAATGTACCAAGCCTGGCTCGATAGAATCCCCAGGGACCGCATGCGGTATGGCGACCCAAGGCCGACAGGGCATTGAGGCCGTTATTCGCGCGACCGCTGCGAGGCGCGCTCTCCTCTACAAGACCTTGAAGCAAGTCGCGGCCCGTGGCCTGATGCGAAGCGCGACATAACTCCTGACTTCTGCCTGACCCCGCACCGCCAAATGCCACCGCAAGACGCTCCGTTCCCCGCAAGGCTCGACGCTTCCGAGCTCGCCGCCTATTGGCTTCCCTTCACCGCCAATCGCGCCTTCAAGCGGCGTCCCCGGCTGATCGATCGCGCCGAGGGCATGCACTATCACACCACGGACGGGCGCTCCTTGCTCGATGCCATGTCGGGGCTCTGGTGCTGCAACGCCGGCCATTGCCGGGCGCCCATCGTCGAGGCCATCAGCCGCCAGGCGGCCAGGCTCGATTACGCGCCCTCCTTCCAGGCCGGCCACGCTGCGGCCTTTCAGCTCGCATCGCGCCTGGCAAAGCTCGCGCCCGGCGAGCTCGACCGCGTCTTCTTCTGCAACTCGGGCTCGGAGGCGGTGGACACGGCGCTCAAGATTGCGCTCGCTTATCACAAGCTTGCCGGCGCCAGCACGCGCACGCGCTTCGTCTCCCGCGAGCGGAGCTATCACGGCTCCTGCCTCGGCGGCACCTCGGTCGGCGGCATCGCCCAGAACCGCAATCTGTTCGAGCCGCTGCTCGACACCATCCAGCTCCGCTCGACCTATTCGCGCGAGCGGCAGGCTTACGCGCGTGGCGAGCCCGAATGGGGCGGCGACCTCGCCGACGGCCTCTCCGCCATCCTGGCGCTCGAGGACAGGGTCTCGATCGCCGCCGTCATCGTCGAGCCGATGGCGGGCGCGGCAGGGGTGTTCGCGAGCCCGCAAGGCTATCTTCAGCGCTTGCGCGAGATCACCCGCGCCCACGGCATCCTGCTCATCTTCGACGAGGTGATCACGGGCTTCGGCCGGCTCGGCCACGCCTTCGCCGCCGAGCGTTACGGCGTCGTCCCCGACATGATCTGCTTCGCCAAGGGCGTGACCAACGGCGCGGCGCCCCTTGGCGGGGTGGTGCTGCGTGGCCGCATCCACGACGCCTTCATGCAAGGGCCCGAGCATGTGCCCGAGCTGGCTCACGGCTTCACCTATTCCGGCCATCCGCTCGGCGTCGCCGCGGCAAATGCCACGCTCGACCTCTATCGCGACGAGGGGTTGTTCGAGCGGGCCCGCGCGCTCGAGCCCGTTTTCGCCGACGCCGTGCACGGGCTCAAAGGCGCACCCCATGTGGTCGATATCAGAACCATCGGGCTTGCCGCCGGCATCGACCTCGCCCCGATCGACGGGTCGCCGGGCCTGCGCGGGGCGCGCGCCTTCGACGCCGCCTTCTTCGAGGAGGACCTGGTGATCCGCGCCGTGGGCGACACGCTGGTGCTGGCGCCCGCCCTGATCGCCACCGAGGCGGATATCGACGCGATCACGAGCAGGATCCGGCGCATCCTGGCGACGCTCCGCTAACGCCTTCGCGACTTGGTTTCGCCGCTCTAGGCTGCTATCAAGAAGTCGCGGCGGGACGCCAGATTGCTGTTGCCTTACAGGGGTCTGTCGCCGCATGATTTTTGCGCGGGGGGTTCGAGAACGTGGCGGACACTGTTGCCATGGCCTCTAGGCAGAGCGAGTCCTCGGGAGGGCTGGCCATGCTCGACGTGGTCGTCCTGATCGCCATGGCGGTTACGGCGGCCGCGTTCGCGGTAGGCCTCATCGTTCATTCCGGCATCGCCCAGGTCCCGGCGCTGATCGCCGCCGCCGCGCTTTATATGGTCATGGCCGCCTCCTATCTGATGGTGGCGCGCGCCGCCAAGCCCACCGCCGCCTCCGACCGCCTGAACGAGCTCGAAGCGGCACTCGAGATCATCGACAAGGATCTGCAACGCATCGACCGGGTCGAGGACGACGTGTCGCGCCTCGAACTCCTCACCGATCGGGTCGAGCGCTTGGATCAGGCCATGATCGAGCATGGCGTTAACGCGCCGGTCGGCGGCTTCGCGCGTTTCGATCATTTCGCCCAGGAGTTCGAGGAGGTGCATGCCAAGATCGAGACTGTGCGCGCCGATCTCGAAGGCGAGGCGAAAGATCAGCGCGACAAGATCACGGGCGATCTCCGGGT
>JALHTP010000205.1 GCA_022865725.1 Methyloceanibacter sp.
CTGCTCGTAGCGCCCACGCCATCGCTATCTGCATCGCCTGCGCCGCAGGTCGTCACCGACATGCCGCCGCCCGATCCTAATCCCAACCGTGCCGCGGCGCTCCCCTTCGCCATGAAAGGGACGCTCGCGCCGGCCATCGCGGTGCCTCCGCCGGCGATGGATTACGCTTCGATCCTGAAGCCGATCCTGTCCTACGACCTCGGCGCGGCGGACGAGGCCAATATCAGGGAAGTGCTGCGCGCGGGGACGGCGGCGGCGGCGAGGATCAAGGATCCCGCGGCCCGGGATTTCGCCCTCTGGTACAAATATAGAAACAGCCCGGCCACGTCCGGAAACGCCGAGGCCATCGAGCAATTCAGGCTGGCTCATCCGGATTGGCCGGCGCAGGACGAGTTGCGCGAGAAGGCCGAGACCGTCCTTTTCCTCACCGATGCCAGTCCCGAGGCGGTGAAAGTGTTTTTCAGCGCCTCGGCGCCCCTGACCGGGGCGGGCAAGGCGGCTCTTGCCGGCGTCAATCTGAAGGAGGGCGACGAGACGGGCGCCCGCGACCTCGTGGTGTCGGCCTGGCGCGATCATAAGCTCAATGCCGCGGTCGAGGCGAAGATCCTCGCCCGCTACGGCAGCATGCTCACCGCCGAGCATCACCGGGCGCGCATCGACAGGCTGCTTTATCCCGACGAGAAAGGGGCGGCGGAGGCTGCGCTTCGCGTGTCCAAGCTGCTCCCCGCCGACGAGCAGAAAAAGGTCGCGGCGCGCATCGCCGTGGTCCAGCGCGGCGGCAATGCCGGCAAGCTGTTCGATGCATTGCCGGCAAGCGCCGTGAACGCCGATGTCGGCTTGCGCTTCAACCGCATCCAGTGGCTCCGCCGCACCAAGGACAAGGACCGCCGGGTACAAGCCTGGAAGATGCTGATCGATGCGCCGAGCGAGCCGAATATCCTGCTCGATCTCAACAATTGGTGGGTCGAGCGGCGCGTCAACTGCCGCGGCGCCCTCAATGACGGGCAGCCCCGTCTCGCCTATGAGATCGCCGCCAAGCACGGCCTCGTCTCGGGCGATGCCTATATCGAGGCCGAGTTCCTCGCCGGCTGGATCGCCCTGCGCTTCTTGGCCGAGCCGCAAACCGCCTTGCGCCATTTCGTTTCGCTACGCGGCGCCGCCACCAGCTCGAAGAGCATAGCGCTTGGAGAATATTGGCTCGGCCGCACTTCGCTCGCGCTCGGCGACCGCGCCTCCGCCATGGTTCATTTCCACGGGGCCGCCAAGTACCCGCAATACTTCTACGGGCAGCTCGGCCGCCAGACGCTCGACGCGCGGCCCGCGCATCTCGAGGTCACCCGCACGCCGCTGCCGACGGAAGCAGACATTCAGAGCTTCCTCTCCCGCGACGCGGTGCGCGCCATAGGCGTGGCGCGCGCTTCCGGATTGGACGGTGCCACGCCGCAATTCCTGCTGGCGCTTTCGCGCAAGCTCACCAACCCGGCCGAGGTCGTCCTGCTCGTCGAGCTCGCCAAGATCGCAGGCGATCCGCAGGTCGCGCTCAGGCTGGCCAAGATCGCCTTCAATCGCGATCTCCCGGTCGGCGACTATGCCCTTCCCATCGGGGTAATGCCGGAATTCAGAAGCCTGCTCAGCGATCGCGTCGACCCGGCGCTGGTGCATGCGCTGTCGCGGCAGGAGAGCGAATTCAACGCCGCGGCCAAGAGTCCGGTCGGAGCGAGCGGGCTGATGCAGCTGATGCCGGCAACCGCCAAGGCCGTCGCCAAGGCCTACAAGGTACAGTTCTCGGTGGCGCAGCTCACCAACGCCGCCTACAACACCCAGCTCGGCGAGGCGCATTTGCGCGACCTGATCGACAGCTATAACGGCTCCTACTTCCTGTCGCTCGCCGCCTATAATGCGGGCGGCGGCCGCGTCGCCGAGTGGATCAAGGCCTTCGGCGATCCGCGCGATCCGCAGGTCGATCCCATCGACTGGATCGAGCGCATCCCCTTCACCGAAACGCGGCAATATGTGGTGAAGATCATGGAGACGCTCCAGCTGTACCGCTCCCGGCTGTCGGGCCCGAAGCAGGCCTTGCAGCTCCTCCAGGACCTCAATCGCGGGCGGAGGGTTCCCCGTGCGGCGGCGGTGGTAGAGGTGCAGGCGAAATCGGAGTGAGACCCGGAGCCCCGCGTCCCCCTGCCCGCTTGTAAAGCTTGCCCCATAAGCCAGTTTGCTCAACACTGACGGCGCGGCGCGGGGGGCAACACGCCGCCGATCGTTCCAGACACGTTCCCAAGGCTGATGACTGAAAATGCCCGAGCTTGATGGCGAGCTGTGGCGAGACATCTTCTATGCGTCGTTCGACGACCTTAGATTGTATGTCCGCCACTACCCGGCACCGGACGAGAAGTTCCGTAGCGTCATCTGCCTTCCCGGGCTCACCCGCAACAGCCGGGACTTCAACGCCCTTGCCACCTATCTCTCCAGGCATCCGGAAAAACCGCGCAACGTCTATTGCTTCGACTATCGGGGCCGCGGGCGCTCGCAATACGACCGCAACTGGCGGAACTACACGCCCTTCATCGAGCTCCTCGACACGCTCGATTTCCTGACTTTGCGCGGCCTGCACAAGGTCGGCATCGTCGGCACGTCGCGGGGCGGCATGATCGCCATGCTGATGGCGGCGCTGAGACCGACTGCGATGGGCCCCGTGGTGCTCAACGATATCGGTCCGGTGATCGAGACGCGCGGGCTCGCCCGCATCATCGGTTATGTCGGGCGCATGCCGGTGCCGAAGACCTGGCCGGATGCTGTTATGATCCTGCGCGAGATGAACGAGCGCGCCTTCCCCGCCTTCAGCGACGCGCAATGGGAGGAGATCGCGAAGGACGTGTTCGACGAGCGCAAGGGACGGCCGGCCGGTGCTTACGACCGGAGGCTCGCCCGGGCGCTCGGCACCATCGATCTCTCCCGCCCGGTGCCGGATCTGTGGCCGCAATTCATCGCCCTTGGGCAAATGCCGGTCTTGGTGCTGCGGGGCGCCAACTCCGATGTGCTGAGCGCCGACACGCTCGAGGCGATGGTCGAGCGGCACCCCAATCTCCGCACCCTCACCGTACCCGACCAGGGGCATGCCCCCGTGCTCAAGGAGCCGGAGACGATCGAGGCCATCGGCACCTTCTTCGCCGCCAACGATTGAAGCGTACAGGGAACGGCCGGGGCGTCAGGCTCGGCCGGCGTGGCTCACTCGCTGTCGAGCAAGGGCAGCAGATCGGGCAGATTGCCTTTCGGCAATTTGCTCTCGGTGCGGGCCATGTCCTTGATGCGGGGGACGACTTGCGCGGCGATATCGCGCGAGGCGGCCGCCTCTTTCCAGCTGATGCTCTCCGAGGTGGAGAACAGCGCCGGCAGATCGCGCCGGAGCTGATAGGAGACCGCGACCGCGGTGCCTTTGTCCGGGGCCACGCCCTCGATCGTCACGGCCAAGCCCGAAAGCGCGATCTTGCCCGATTCGAGCTGGCTCAGGGCGCGCAAGGCCGCGGCCACCGCGTCGTCCCAATTCTTGGGCGCGCCGGAAGCAAGCTCCAGCCTGTCGTCGAGCCCGGGACGGCGGAACAATTGCCGTGACAGATCCCGCACCTCCTTGCGCGCGTCCTCGCTCGGCACGCTGCCCGATAGGCTCAACGCATTGGCGCCGAGATCGGCGACGAAGATGAAGGGATCGGCGATCGGGGGCCTGATGCTCTCGCCGGCGATGGTGAGCCCGGTCGGCAACGGTCCGGCAAGCGCCTTCTTCACCTCAATATAGTCGGCGGCGCTGCGCGCCTCGCCGTCCACCTTGAGCGCGACATTGAGCAGCCGCGCCGAGCCGCGTTTTAGGTGAGACAACTGCTTTAGCCCGAAGCTCACCGCGCCGAGCCACTGATCCGCGGGCGGAGCGCCCTTGACGATCTTGAGCCGGTCCTCGACATCGAGATCGGGGAAGTGCGCCTTCACCATGCCGAGCACAGTGCGGCGATCCTCATCGGTCGGCACCGCGCCGCGGAGCCGTATGCTGGATTCGATGCGTGTGGCCGACCAGACAAATCCGGCGGGACGCGTCTCGGACTTGTCGGCGATCTTAATCGCGCCCGTGGCCTGCGGCGGCAAGACGAGCCATGCATGGGCGGCGCGGACATGCGGCCCAGTCCCGAAGCCTGCGTGCACGCCGAACGTCCCGACGAGCGCCAAGACCCCGACAAGGCAGAGCAGCAATCTCGGCCGGAATTCCGACATGGAACTCGTACCCTTCTCGACGCAGCGCGGTTTAGCGTGGTCGCCTGCTCTGTCCAATCCTTGTACCCTGTCTTGCCGCAACCAGTCTTGCCGCAGCGCCTCGCTAGAGCGAAACGCGATGCTGATGCCGCGGTGGGCCGACCTTAGCCCTTGGCCCCTTCGCCCTGACGCCGAGAGGAATCAGTCCTGCTGCGCGCGTGCGGTCTCGCAACAGGTCATGGGCGTGAA
The DNA here is from genome assembly GCA_022865725.1 of Methyloceanibacter sp. GTDB lineage: Bacteria > Pseudomonadota > Alphaproteobacteria > Rhizobiales > Methyloligellaceae > Methyloceanibacter. The sequence continues at coordinate 4,489 of JALHTP010000205.1, forward strand.
TAGAGAAACTATAGGCCATCGGCAAAAGCGGTTCCAGGTCGCTCTTGCCCATTTCAAACGACATTCATCAGAGGGCGCGCATCAAAGGGCGCGCTGTAGCAAGCGCTGGCCCAACTCAACCTATTGGTAAAATAGGATTTTAACCTGACCCCCACTAGTGGAAGTGTTGCGAGAGACCGATGATGCCGATCGCGATCAGATAGATCGCCACCACGTAATTGAGCAGGCGCGGCATGAGCAGGATGAGAATTCCAGCGATCAGAGCGATCAATGGATTGAGCAGGACTGGATCAAGGGTCATCGTTTCTTCCCCGTGCGATGGGCCGGGCGGCCCGATTCGTCATGCAAGACGCAATCGAGCATAAGGGATCGGCCAGGTCTTGTCCTGGACCGAAAAAACTGGCGAAGACTTGGGCAACGCCTGGGATCGCTAAACTCCTACCTGCCATCTTCAATCTTGTTCCAAAAAGCATATATGCCGTCTTGTCCTTGCCGCTTTTGACGGCAATGGGTAATGGACCGGCCGGGTCTTAGCCGGAAAGCAAGCACTCTGCGGGGAGAGGGGCGAGCAGCTTCATGATTGTCGACGAACCTGGTTTCTGGCTCGCCGTCCTCCAGATCATTTGGATCGATGTGCTGTTGTCCGGCGACAACGCCGTCGTCATTGCGCTTGCCTGCCGTAAGCTCCCTCCCCAGCAGCGCCTCTGGGGCGTGGTTCTCGGCACAATTGTCGCCATCAGCCTGCGCGTCGTGTTCGCCGGATTGGTGACGACGCTGATGCAGATGGCCTATCTCAAGCTCGTCGGCGGCGTGTTGCTCTTGTGGATCGCCGTCAAGGTGCTCGGGCCTGAGGAGAACGGCAAGACCGGCGAGATCCAGTCGGTCGATAATCTGTGGCGCGCGATCAGGATCGTCGCCATCGCCGATCTGGTGATGAGCCTCGACAATGTCATCGCCATCGCCGCGGTTGCCGAGAGATTCGAGGCGCCGCAAAGCTACGCGCTGCTGATGTTCGGGCTTGCCGTCAGCATTCCGCTGATCATGGCCGGCGCCGCTATCGTTATGTCCATTCTCGAGCGCTTTCCCGTCGTGGTCTGGGCAGGCGCTGCCCTGCTCGGCTGGATCGCCGGAGAGATCATCGCCAAGGACCCGCTGTTCACCGCCAATCTCGATCCCGACGTGGCGCACACCGTATGGATGATCGGCGCGACCCTGGGCGCGGCGTTCGTCGTCGGCGCGGGGCTGGTGCTCCGCCGGATGCGGCGTAGCGCGCCCGACCGGATCTAGCTCCCGCCCTGCTTCGCCTTTAGCGGATCCGCCGCGACCGGACTTGCCGGCCGCTTGTGCCCGCCAGCGCCTCCCGCCACATGATCGGCGACGAAAGCGCCACGAGCGCCAATCGGCCGCGACTTGCCGCGCGTCGTGTCCTGCTCCGTCTGCAGTTCGAGCTCCGCATTGATCTCGGCGCCCAGCAGTACGATGTAGAACGAGATATAGAGCCAGAACAGCAGCACGATCACCGCGCCGAGCGAGCCATAGGTCCTGTCGTAATTCGTGAAGTTCGAGACGTAGAACGAGAAGCCCGCCGAGGCGATGAGCCACACGATCGTGGCGAACAACGAGCCAACCGTCACCCAGCGCCATTTCGCGCTCCGGCGGCAGGGACCATAGCGGTAAAGCAGAGAGAGAAAGAGCAGCACGATGAGCGCGAGCAGCGGCCAGCGCGCCGCTTTCACCGTAAGCTCGAAGGCGTGCGAATAGCCGGCATAGGCGAACAGGATCGGCACATAGACGATGGCGAGCAGCATGAGCACGCCGCTTAAGATGCCGGCCACGGCAAAGGCGAAGGCGCTCAGATAGAAGCGCAACAGGCTGCGTTTCTCGGGCTCTTCATAAGCGATGTTGAGCGCGGCGAACATGGCTTGCGTCAGATTGCTGACGCTCCACACGGCAAGTCCAACGCTGAAGGCGAGGCCCCAGCCGAGCGAGCGGTTCGAAGTCTCGGCGACATGGCGGATCTGCGCGATCACCACGTCATAGGCTTGCGGCGGCAGCACCGAGGACAGCATGTCGAATTGCTGGTCGATACTCGCCGGAGCGGTCGTCAGCCCGTAAAGGGCGATCAGCGCCGAGATCGCGGGAAACACGGCGAACAGCGCATAGAAGGCGCAGCCCGCCGCCACGACAGACAGGTTGTCGCGGCTGCTTTCGGTCCACACCCGCTGCGCCACCTGCCACCAGCCCTTGAGCGGAATGTGGAACGGGCGCGTGGCGTCGCGGCCATAAGGGTCGAGCTTGCGGCTCATGGCCTTACGAAGGATCGTGGGGAGGTCCAGAGACAAGCCCATAATACGGGAGTCGGCGTCTTTGTTCCGAAACTTTTTGCAAGGGCGTTCGAGTGGTTGAAGAACCTTGTGACATTTCGCCGTCCTTTCATGTCGGTTGTTTGACAAGCGTTTCAGCGGCGCGCACCATGCCGCGCAATGCCCAAGGGGTCAGACCTGAGGCTCATAGCAGCGGCGCGGAAGCCAAGCCGCTCGGAAGCAGTTGCATGCGACGGGGACTTGCATGGAGGATCGCGGATTTTGCATCGCGTCGGAGAACGTTCACCACCGCGAATTTGGCGACGAGATCGTTGTCATTAACACGCTTGCCGGATGCTATTACAGCCTTCGCGGTTCTGCGGTCGATATATGGACGCTCGTCGAGGCCAATGTATCGCGGGCAATGATGGCGGAATCGCTTGCCGCGCGTTATGAAGCCGATCGCGAGGCGATCATCGCGGCTGTCGATCATTGCCTGACCCAGCTCTTCGGACACGCTCTTATCCACGAGACCGCGGGAGCCAACGGCCCCCTGGAGTCGATCCCGGTACGGCCCAAGCAGGCTTTGCCCGAGCCGCTGGTAGAGTGCTTTGACGATCTGCGGGATCTTTTGCTGCTTGACCCCGTGCATGAAGTTTCAGAGGCGGGGTGGCCGCATGTCAGCCCCGACCCGGCTGACTAAATGCCGGTAAGAACGGTCCTCAGCTCTAATTCGGAACCAGCCCGGTTGCGGCGATGACCTCGACTGATCTGCCTATCTCGGTGATTGTGCCTGTCTGCAACGGGGCTGGCTTCCTTGCAGAGGCAATCGCCAGCGTACGCGCGCAGGATCCCCCGGTCGCCGAAATCATCGTCGTCGACGACGGTTCGACCGACGGATCGGGCGATCTGGCCGAAACGCTTGGGTCCGACATTCGGGTCATTCGCCAGGACCGGAACGTGGGACCGGCGGCGGCGCGCAACTGCGGAATCACCGCGGCGATCGGAGCGACCATTGGCTTTCTCGACGTCGACGACCTTTGGACGTCCGATGCAACGTCACTTCTGTTGTCGGGTATGCGGCGGGTGTCGCAGCCGGCCATCGCGGCCGGCCGCATCAAAGTCATCAGCGGCCCGTTCCCATTTGGCGCGGCTGCGGCTTCCCCCATCATGGAGGGATGCGCAATGCACTTTGGCAGCTGTCTCATCCGTCGGCATGTTTTTGATGATATCGGTCTCCTTGACCCGGCCTTGCGCTACGGAGAGGACACCGATTGGTTCATGCGGGCCCGCGAACGGGGCGTTCCGATCGCCGTAATCGATGCGGTCACGATGATTCACCGGCGGCACGAGGGCAATATGACTCTCCACGCCGATCACACGGTCGAATCGTCTCTCGAGGTGATTAAGCGTTCTCTCGACAGGCGCCGCGCCTCGGGCAAGGATGGAGTGCTCCCGCGCTGGACGAGTTTCAATCGATAGCGCCGATGGACAAGGCCGCCATCTCGTTAGTCATCCCGGTTTTCAACGCCGAGCGATATATCGCCGCGACGATTGAAAGCGTGCTTGCCCAGACAGTGCCAGCCGACGAAATCATTGCCGTCATCGACGGCGCCACCGATGGCACCCCTGCGATCCTGGCCGGCTATAGCGATCGACTTACTCTCATTGTGCAAGCGAACCGCGGCCTCTGCGCGGCCCTCAATCGCGGGGTAGAGGCCTCGAGACACCCATTCCTCTGTTTCCTCGACCATGACGACCTATGGGTGCCCGACAAGCTGAAGAAGCAGATGGAGTGGCTGACGCGGCATCCCGAAACCCAAGCCGTGTTTGGCTATGCGCGTCAATTCATCAGCGAGGAGCTGGATGAAAAGAACCGGAGTCGACTCCTCTGCCCGCCGGAGCCGCAACCGGGAATAGCCAAGACAACGATGCTCATTCGCCGCCCGCCTTTGAGCGCGTCGGCGGCTTCGACGAGACCTTGCGTTGTGGCGATTTCGTGGATTGGTTTGCGCGCGCGCGGGACGTTGGCTTGCGCACGCACGTGCTGACGGACGTGGTCACGCTACGGCGTCTGCACACCGACAACATGGGTGTTCTGCAAAACCGTCAGCAACAGCTTGAGTACATAACCGTGCTCAAGCGGACGCTGGACCGCCGGCGCGCACGCGCGCTTGATCCCCTGGAAAGGATCTAGGCGCATGGTTTAGGCGGTGTTCGGAGTACAAGGCGCCTATATATACCGATGCCGGAGGGGTGGCCGAGTGGTTGAAGGCACCGGTCTTGAAAACCGGCAGACGCGCAAGCGTCTCGAGGGTTCGAATCCCTCCCCCTCCGCCATATAACCGCAGAAATCAGCCATTTATCGAGCAGTTAGCGGTCATGTAGACAGTTCTTGATACGCTGGGCAGGCCGAGATCAGGGGACACTCGATTGATGTGGTTTTGACCCCGTTGATCCCACACGAAGGCAGTCGGCGGGGTATCGGGTAATGGTTCCCGTTTGGAACCTTTACTGCCGCCGCCCTTGCTGTGCTGCGGCCCATTCTTCTCCATCTCGGCCAGCAATTGGCCAGCCCTAGCTTCGGCTCGGCCTCTGCAAGCTCATCGAGATTTGTGCCGTGCTGTGCAGACTGTGTGCAGCGTGCGGTCAGCGTTACAGCGTCCGGCCAGAACAGCCGACCGCGCGTGCAGTCATCCGGCCTTGGCGCGCCCTGTCCTCGATGAACGCGGCGAGCTTGGGATTGAGACGGCCGCAAGCCCAGCCTTTGTCGCCCATCGCGAGATATTGACAGGTAGCCGCGCCTCGGCCGAGTCTACACGTAGCAACCACAAACGAGCTTGTATTTTGCATTCGATCTCCTCTCGACGGTGATCCTAGCAAGCCTCTTTGTCGGCACGATGGCCGGGTCGGGCGACCAGGCTGGGCGCGCCCTTGCCGGTGTGGTCGGACCTGCAAGCACAACGCCGCTCTACGGCGCGCGCAAAAATGGTGCTGTCCTAATTAGGACACTCGTTGGGGGAGTGGGGTGAGTTTGGAATTTACGCTGGTCGCAAATATGACCAAGCCGTCCAATGAAGAGCCAGCAAACCCACGTCACCAAGGACGAGAGCAATGGCCATAGGAACCAAAAACATGGATTGTTGCCATTGATAGACCTTATTACCGAGCCCAGCCCCGAGGATAAGGAACATAAGAACGAGCCACCACGGGAAGGTCATGAACATCCAAATTAACCCGCTCAGACCAAGGGGTATTACGGCGATTAGAAGCAGCCCCAGAAAGGGTTCGCCCAAACGTCCTCGGAAAATCGGCGGTATGCACAGGACGATAAGTGGAGTTTCTGCCTGACAGCGGGCACGCTGTGCCCATCGACTCAGGAGAGACCATGAGCAGACGACCACGCCGGAACCACACACCGGGCTTCAAGGCAAAGGTGGCGCTTGCCGCCATCAAGGGCGATCGAACACTGGCGCAGCTTGC
>JALHTP010000206.1 GCA_022865725.1 Methyloceanibacter sp.
AGTTCATCAACGGACCGGAAAGCTTCACGCCCGATGGCAACTTCATCCTCGGCGAGGCTCCTGAGGTGCGCGGCATCTATGTCGGGGCCGGCTTCAACGCGTTCGGCATCGCCTCCGGGGGCGGCGCCGGCATGGCGCTCGCCGAATGGGTCGCCAAGGGGGAGCCGCCCTACGATTTGTGGCCGGTCGACATTCGCCGGTTCGGCAGGAACCACCTCGACACAGGCTGGGTGCGTACCCGCACGCTCGAGGCCTACGCCAAGCACTACACGATGGCGTGGCCATACGAAGAGTATCGCTCGGGGCGCCCCTTACGCCGCTCGCCGCTCTACGACAGGCTCAAGGCAGAAGGCGCCTGCTTTGGCGAGAAGCTCGGCTGGGAACGGCCGAACTGGTTTGCCGACCTTGCGCGCGGGGAGAAGGCCGAGGACCATTATAGCTACGGGCGGCAGAATTGGTTCGACGCAGTCGGCCGCGAGCACAAGGCAGCCCGCGAGCGTGTCGCCATATTCGACCAGACGTCATTCGCCAAGTTCATGCTGGTCGGCCGCGATGCGGAGAAGGCGCTCTCGTGGATCGCCGCCAACGATGTCACGAAACCGCCGGGACACCTCGTTTATACGCAGATGCTGAATGATCGCGGCGGCATCGAATGCGACCTGACGGTCGGCAGGCTGTCGCCGAGCGAATATTACATCGTGACCGGCACCGGCTTCGCCACGCATGATTTCGACTGGATCTCGCGCTCGATCCAAGATGGGCTCGATGCAAGCCTGATCGATGTCACCTCTGCGCATGCCGTGCTGTCGGTCATGGGACCGCGCTCGCGCGACGTGCTCCAGAGTCTCACCGACCACGACCTGTCGAATGCCGGCTTCCCCTTCGGCAGGGTGAAGCGAATTGCCATCGCCGGGGCGCCTGTGCTTGCGCTCCGGGTCACCTATGTCGGCGAGCTCGGCTTTGAGCTTCACATTCCCGTCGAGTTTGCCGCGAGCGTTTACGACGCGCTGATGGAGGCCGGGCAGCGTCACGGCATCGCCAACGCCGGCTACCGCGCCATTGAGTCGCTGCGCTTGGAAAAGGGCTACCGCGCCTGGGGTGCGGAGATCGGGCCCGACCACTCGCCCTTGGTCGCCGGCCTCGGTTGGGCCGTGAAGCTGAAATCGAATACGCCGTTTCAGGGACGCGCCGCGCTCGAGGCTCAGGCCGCAAAGAAGCTGCCACGCCTGCTTGCCGGGTTCACCACCGATCCCTCGATCGTGCTGCTCGGACGCGAGACCATCTATTGCGACGGCAAGCGCGTGGGCTGGCTCACGAGTGGTGGCTACGGCTACACGGTCGGCCGCTCGATCGGCTACGGCTACGTTCGCGATCCGGAGAACGGTGTCGATCGCGAGATGGTACTCTCCGGCCGCTACGAGCTCGAGGTGGCCACGATGCGCGTACCCGCGGAAATATTCCTCGATCCGCTCTACGACCCGACGATGTCGCGAATTAAGAGTTGAGGGACGTCGCTCATGGTGATCATCTCACGCGTGACTATCGGCTCCCAGCTCGCCGCTTCATTGTCGGCGTGGCGGTCTGGTATGCTTGCAATCCTCTATTTCGCGGCCTATTGACGAACGACGCTCGTCACCTCAGCGGAGGCGACGGGCAGGCACTTCCCTTCATGACGAGGTCTCTCAGTATGCCCGGCATGTTGACATTGAATGACCTGCAAGCGGCCGTGGCCGCCGGCGAACTCGATACCGTCGTGGTCTGCTTTCCCGACATGCAGGGGAGGCTGATCGGCAAGCGTTTCCAAGCCGAGTTCTTCCTCGGCGGTGCCTGCGAGGAAACCCACGGTTGCGACTATCTGCTCGCCAACGACATCGATATGGAGCCGGTGCCGGGATACGCCGCGGCCAACTGGGAGAAGGGCTACGGCGATTTCACCATGAAGCCCGACCTCGCCACGCTGCGGCGAATTCCATGGCTACCGGGGACCGCGCTCGTGCTCTGCGACGTGGTCGACCATCATCATCACGAGCCGTTCCCACATGCGCCGCGGGCGATGCTGCGCAAGCAGATCGCGCGGCTCGCCGCGATGAATATGTCGTCCTATTTCGCCTCGGAGCTCGAGTTCTACCTGTTCGACGAGACGTATGAATCGGCGCAAGCGAAAGCCTGGAGCGGTCTCAAGACCACCGGCAACTATATCCAGGATTATCACGTCTTCCAGACCACCAAGGAGGAGGGCGTGATGCGGGCGATCCGCAACGGATTGCAGGGCGCCGGCATTGCGGTTGAGAATTCAAAAGGCGAGTGGGGCCCGGGCCAGGAAGAGGTCAATGTCCGCTACGCCGATCCGCTGACCATGGCCGATTGGCATGTC
>JALHTP010000207.1 GCA_022865725.1 Methyloceanibacter sp.
AGGGGTCAAAATTCAGCGCCGATTTACAACGGAGAGCCCCTTCTCAAGAAATCAGGCTCCAGAACGAGCTTTTTCTTCCATGCGCGCCGCGCAGCCTGGCGGCATAGGCCTCGTGGGTTTCGAATGCCCCAAAATCCGGGATCGATGGGGCGAGGCTGGCGCACTCCATGAGGTGGCGAGCGGCATGCCGGTACCGGCTGGATCGACTCTGTGTCAGCGAGAAGTCGATCATCGCCCTCAGCACCAGCGTTGCGGCAATAGGGTGCTTGCCGGCGAGTGCGTCCGCGGCCGGGGTGAGTATCTCGTAATGGTCGCCATCGAGTTCCCCTGCCCGTCGGATCACGAGGTTCGCCGCTCTGTCCAAGGCGGGCCAAGACACGAGGAACGACAGCGCTTGAAGAAGGCTCTTGTAGCCCTGCGCATGGTCAAGAGCGCGTTCCTCCGCTTCGACGTCGTCGAAGTCGGGAAGCCGCTTGAGGTAGGCGCGCAGATGCGAGGCCGAAAGTGATCGCACGAAACACGACCAGCGTACTGCCTGGGCCTCGTCGCCGCGCCCGAGCGCATCAAGCACATCGATCCGCGCATTTTCCCATTCAAAATCTGGCCAGTCCCAGCCACCTCGGCTGTGCTCGGTCGCTTCGATCGTCTGCCACGCCTCTTGCGCCCTGCCGGCTGCAAGCAACCGCTGTGCAATCTCCGCGGCGATCTTTGGCACCTTCCTGGTCTGCTCCTCATATTGGGCGATGAAAGCATCGACATCGCCCTGGGCATCGGCGATTTCCATTAGCGCCAGCCGTACCGTGCTGACCCGTGAATGCTCTGCCATCTCGGCCGCGTAGATTGGACCGCCTGATCCCCAGCCAATGGCTTGCCGATCCTTCTCCAAAGGCCTTTGAACCGGCGTGTTCGACAGAGCTATCATCCGCTGCTTTAGGTGCTCCAGCCCCTCATGCCCCAGAGCTGGCGACAGCACCGCTATCAGATGGTCGTACTGTCCGTAATCGTTATCGGTCAGTGCCTGAAAAGCACGATCCGCGAGGCTCGCAGGATTGACCTTTGCAGCCGCAGCGATCGCTCCCAAGTCAGCACAGGCATTATGGAAGATGCCGATCACCGTGCCGCTGCTGTCGTCACAGCGTTCAAAGATCGAGCTGGCCAGCGCCAGAAACCGCCACATCAGATCGAGCGCCTCTGCCGGATCCGCCTGCGCAACTTGCTCGACGACGGCACGGCGCTGCGTTTCCAGATCGTCAACCAGGGCGCGCCGGTTCTGCCAGTCGACAAAGGAGCGCGATTGCGCGATCGCGGTCAGCCACTTGCGAACCTCCTTGGCAACCTCACTGGGGCCCTCCGCACCGGCCAATTCTAACCGCAGCCGGCGCTTGGCAGCGGCATCGCCGGTGCTGATCTCGATCAGTAACTCAGCGAGCCGCTCGGCGCCCAGCATTGCGAGGTTCTTGGCGTTCAGTGTTTTCTTTGAGGACATGAAGAGGCAATGTCACGGTAACTCGGATGGCTTTGCGGTTCGTCGCCGATTAGCATCATTTGATGAGACCGATATCGTTTAAGCGCCACCGCTTCCCGCCGGAAATCATCCGCCACGCGATCTGGCTCTATGCCAGGTTCACACTGTCCTTTCGGGATGTCGAGGAATGGCACTGTCACGTTAATCGGAAATTTGCAGGCCAAATGACCCTGGCCGCAACGGTTCACGCTGCGACTGTCGCTTGGCGCCATGTCAGCATAGCCTGATCGCGAAACACGCGCAGGGTTCGGCGGGAGGTCAGATGGCGTTGGATGTTGAACACATTGTAGACGGCGGCGTGGATTGAGAGAAAGCGCTGTGCCGATCCTGGTGAC
>JALHTP010000020.1 GCA_022865725.1 Methyloceanibacter sp.
CTTCGTGGCTGGGGCCGAGCTCGATTTCGTGGACGATCTGATCGGCGCCCAGTTCAAGCTCAACAATCCCAACGTCACCGCATCTTGCGGCTGCGGCACCAGCTTCTCGGTCTAGCTTCCACGATTGCCGCTTGTCATGCCCGCGAAAGCGGGCATCCAGTACCCACTGACATTTGCTGACTTTGGACGCCTGGGCTACTGGATTGCCCGGTCAAGCCGGGCAATGACAAGAGAGTCCATGAAGATCGCCACCTGGAACATCAACGGCATCAAGGCGCGCATCGAGGCGGCCACGACCTGGCTCAAATCGGCCTCGCCCGACATCGCCTGCCTGCAGGAGATCAAATGCGTCGACGAGGCCTTCCCCAAGGAGGTGTTCGAGGAGCTCGGCTATAACGTCGCCGTGCACGGGCAGAAGGGCTTCAACGGCGTGGCGCTCCTCTCCAAGCTTCCCTTCGACGAGGTTCGTCCGCGGCTCGCCGGCGATCCCGACGACGTGCAGGCGCGCTATCTCGAAGCCTTGATCTCGGTCCCGTCCGGAGCGCTTCGCCTCATCAACATCTACCTGCCGAACGGCAATCCGACCGGCACCGAGAAGTTCGTCTACAAGCTCGCCTGGATGACGCGGCTCAAGGAGCACATTAAGACCTTGCTCGCCAACGAGGAGACGATGGTCATCGCCGGCGACTTCAACGTGATCCCGGCGCCTGAGGACGTTTACAATCCAAGCGCCTGGATGGACGACGCCTTGTTCAGGGCGGAGAGCCGCGCCCATTTCCAGGCGCTCGTCAATCTCGGGCTGACCGACGCCTTCCGCGCCTGCCACGACGAGCCGCACCGCTACACGTTCTGGGACTATCAGGCCGGCGCCTTCCAGAAGAACCAGGGCCTCCGCATCGACCATCTGCTCTTGTCGCCGCAAGCCGCCGACCGGCTGCAGGCTTGCGAGATCGATGCCGGCCCTAGGAGCTGGGAGAAGCCCTCAGACCACGTGCCGATCTGGATAGAGCTTGCCGTGTAGGGCGTTATCGCCCGAGGCCGTTTAGAGCGCTCTAGGGCTTGAAGCCGCCCGGCTCGGTCGCGCCGAAGCCGACCGAAAGTCCGATCGCAGTCGGTGACGGCGCCCCCTTCTTGCTCAAGGGAACCGTGTCGGCCGCTGCCGAGGTCGTCGGAGCCACAGCCGCAGCCGCTCCTGCCGAGGCCGGCATCACCATTATTTCGGCTGGTTTCGCCTTGGCGGCAGGCACGACGGACGCCGACTGGACGCCACCCAATTCGGGCAACAGCGCCTCGGCGTCTTTGCGGGTCGCCTTATCGGACTTGCCGAACGCTTCTTGATAGAGGATGCCGATCCATTCCGGCTCCTTGCCGTCCGCCAAGGCATTCGCATGCGCCAGCATGATCAGCGCGAGCCCCCTCGCCTGCCTCGGCCGCACGTCCTGGCCGCGCCACAAAATCTCGCCAAGCGTCGCTTGCGAAGCCGCGTGCTGCTTCTTGGCGGCGGTCGCCAGCCAATTGACGGCGAGGCCCAAATTCTTCTCGACGCCGTCGCCGTTCATGTAGAGCCGGGCGAGGCGGTACTGCGCCTCGGCGTCGCCGAAATAGCTCGCCGCGTGGCGGAACAGGTCCACGGCATAAGACGGGTTCGGCGCCAGCTTCATGGCGGGGATGCCGTCGACGTAATATTGGCCGAGCGCCACGAAGGCCTCGGCGGCATATTTCGCCACCGGGCTTGACGGGCTGATGTCGGCCTGCTGGTCGGCGATCTGCTGGAAATAGGCGAAGGCCTTGGCGTCGTCTCTCGGCACGTCGCGGCCCGAGGCGTAAGCGCGCGCGAGCTTGACCTGGGCGCCGAGCACGCCGCGCTTGGCGGCATATTCAAGCGCGGGCAGCGCCACCGCGGGCTGCCCCGATTTGAGCGCGGTCGCTCCTTGCCGATAGGCCTCGGTGGCCGAAGCGAAGGGGGGCGGATCGTCGCCGCCGGCCTCGACGGGTCCCAGCATCATCAAGGCCGCGAGCGCACCGAGCGCCAGCCTGTTACACATCAGCATAGCACGCAACTTCCACGCCTGCGCCGGGATGGGTCACGGCACCGGTCCGCGCCGGCCCAACCTCGTTCGCATATTTCCACAGATAGCCGCTCTTGAACGGTTGCGGCCGCGCCTTCCAAGCCTTCGCACGCTTCGCGAGCTCGGCGTCGTCAAGCTCGACGTCGAGCGTGCCGTTCTCCGCGTCGAGCACGATCATGTCGCCGTCGCGCAGGAGCCCGATCGGGCCGCCCAGCGCCGCCTCGGGCCCGATATGGCCGACACAGAAACCGCGCGTCGCGCCGGAGAAGCGGCCGTCGGTGATGAGCGCCACTTTGTTGCCCATGCCCTGGCCGTAAATCGCCGCGGTGGTCGACAGCATCTCGCGCATGCCGGGGCCGCCTTTCGGGCCCTCGTAGCGGATAACGATCACGTCGCCTTCCTTGTAGCGCTTGGCGCTGACCGCGGCGAAGGCGTCTTCCTCGCAGTCGAAGCAGCGGGCGGGCCCGCGGAACTTCAGCCCCTGCATGCCGGCCACCTTGACGATGGCGCCGTCGGGAGCGAGCGAGCCCTTCAGGCCCACCACGCCGCCCGTGGGGGAGATTGGATTGTCGGCCGACCGCACCACGTCCTGATCCGGGTTCCATTTAACCTTGGCCAAGTTGTCCTTCATGCTCCGCCCGGTCACGGTCATACACTCGCCGTGGAGATAGCCATGATCGAGGAGGGTCTTGAGCAGAAGCGGCACCCCGCCAGCTTCGAACAGGTCCTTGGCGACATAGCGGCCGGACGGTTTCAAATCCGCGATATAAGGTGTTCGTTTCATGACCTCGGCGACGGCGAACAGATCGAAGTCGATGCCGCATTCATTGGCGATGGCCGGCAGATGCAGCGCCGCGTTGGTCGAGCCGCCGGTGGCGGCGACGATGGCGGCCGCATTCTCCAGCGATTTGCGCGTGACGATGTCGCGCGGCCGGATGTTCAAGGCGATGAGGTCCATGACCTTCTCGCCCGCCGCCATGCAGAAGCGGTCCCTGATCTCGTAAGGCGCGGGCGCGCCGGCCGAGTACGGCAGCGCAAGGCCGATCGCCTCGGAGACGCAAGCCATGGTGTTGGCGGTGAACTGAGCGCCGCAGGCCCCAGCCGAGGGACAGGCCACCTGTTCGAGCTCGTCAAGGTCTTCGAGCGACATCGTGCCGACCGACAAGGAACCGACCGCCTCGAACAGATCCTGCACCGTGACGGGGCGCCCCTTGAACGAGCCCGGCAGGATCGAGCCGCCATAGATGAAGATCGACGGCACGTTGAGACGGCACATGGCCATCATCATGCCGGGAAGCGACTTGTCGCAGCCCGCCATGCCGACCAGCGCGTCGTAGCAATGGCCGCGCATGGTGAGCTCGACGGAATCGGCGATCACCTCGCGCGAGGGCAGCGAGGACTTCATGCCCTGGTGGCCCATGGCGATGCCGTCGGTGACGGTGATGGTGCAGAATTCCCGCGGGGTGCCGTTAGCCGCGGCGACACCTTGCTTCACGGCTTGCGCCTGCCGCATCAGCGAGATGTTGCAGGGCGCGGCTTCGTTCCAGCAGGTCGCGACGCCGACAAAAGGCTGGTGGATCTGCTCGCGCGACAGCCCCATCGCGTAATAATACGAGCGATGCGGGGCGCGGGACGGCCCCTCGGTCACATGCCGGCTCGGCAAGCGGGATTTATCGAACGTCTTCGCGTCCATCTCTGCTAACGCCCGGATGAGGTGCGAAGGGACATATGTGGCGTGGACCACCGCTCCCCAATGGCTCGGCCGTCACTTTCTCCTGGCTCGTCCCCCAAGGTGAGCCACGGGAAGTATTTGCGGCCGACGCTCCTCCTGCAAAGCCTGATGTGCCAAAGTTTTATGGCGCAAACGAGGCAGAAATGCCGCATGTTGTTGCAATTTAGCTACAGTTGCCGAGATTCTAGATGGACACGGTTTCGTACCGGATTCGCCGCGTCAAAACGCCGGAGGGAGCCCCTGCTTCAGGTGTCATAAAAACTTAACCCTGGGATCGCCGCAGGGCATATGCTGGCGGCCGATGCGCAGGGGCAACGCGGCCCCGGCGCGGCGCGGGCCGACGAGGCTCCAGACCAAGGGCCTCGTTTCAAGTGCCGAGAAGAGCAACGAGGGGGAGCCTGATGCCGGAACCTATCGCTTGTCGTGCCCCGGAGCGTGGGCCGACCCTTTCCGAGCGATTCTAGCCGATGAACGGGCGAACCCGCAGCGCGGCGCGTCTGTGCGCCCTTTGGGGCGCGACGTGGATCCTGCTGCTCCTGCCGGATGTCTTGCTCTATTGGAGCGGCTATTCGGTCCTGGCTGCCGTCAGGTTCAAGGCGATCCTGTTCACGGCGGCCGTCGCCCTCCTCATCAGCACGGCAAAATCGCGCCGCTTCCGCATGGCGGCAATCACATTCCTGGTCCTCAACCAACTCATCTGGACCGGGTACGTCGTCTATTTTGGGCAGGCGCTAAGCCCCGAGCATCTTCTTCTCGTGCAGTACGAGATTGGCGATACCATCTTAGGCGTGCTGGACGGGTGGCAGTCTCTGCTGCCGTGGTGTCTCGCGTTGTTGGCCGGGGCAGCCGCGCTCACCGTCATGCAATGGCCCGAGGGCGCTCACGCCCGCTGGCGCTCCCGGGTTTCAGGCATCGCTTTCGTGGTCGTGGTTGTCGCCGCGGTGGTGTCGTGGGTGGCACATCCGAGGATCGATGCCGCCTTCCCTGGCAAGCACACCGCCTCGATCTACGGTCCCTTCCAGGCGGCGGTCGGCGCCATGCGCATGGGTCTCACGCAAGTGGCCGCCACCAAGCTGAATGTTCACGCCCAATCGCAGCAAGGGGTGACGCCGGAGAACGAGCCCGTCACCGTCGTCGTGGTGATGGGCGAAAGCATCAATCCGGCCCGGTTGTCCGTGTTCGGCTTCAACGCCGACACCACGCCCGGACTTGCCAAATGGCGCTCGACGCCCCCTGACGGCTTCACCTTGATCCCGCAGATCGGGTTTTCCGGCGGGCTCGACACCTATGCCAGCGTCCCAGCCTTTTTGCGCGCGGCCTATTGGCCGGTCCAAGCGCAGAAATTCGGCGTCAGCCTGTTCGAGCTGGCGCATCAACAGAACTTCAAGAGCTGGTATTTTTCGGCGCAGACTCTGAATTTCCTCGAAGCCGCGGGAGGCGCGCCGCACGCGGAGCGCATCGCAACGGTCGTCGATGACGACGATCTCGTCAAATTGGCCAAGGAGATTCCGCAAGATGCCGGCAACAGCTTCATCTTCTTGCATCAGCGGGTGAACCACACACCTTACACCAGCAATTGCGCGTCGGGCCCCGAGGGCTTGTACATTTTTCGCAATGAGACGGGTTCGGCCGACGACCGACGGCGCGCGGCCTACGACAACGGCCTGCGCTGCTGGGATCACGACGTGACCGCGCTGGTCGAGCCCTTCGTGAAGCGAGGCGGC
>JALHTP010000208.1 GCA_022865725.1 Methyloceanibacter sp.
AGGCGCGGGATTTACGCCATCGTGTTTCTCGCCGGCGATCCACCGCACGAGATCGAGGAGAAGATCGGTGGCGGCAATCCGCTCATCACCGTGTTCATGCCGAACGGTCCCAATCCCACCACCGGCTTCATCGTCTTCGTGCCGGCAAGCGAGGTGATCCCGCTCGATCTCGCCGTCGAGGATGCGGCCAAGCTCATCGTCTCCGCCGGTCTCGTCGGGCCCGACCAGCAGCAGGAGCAGTTGCGCAAGCTGGCCAAGGCCAAAGCCGCCAAGCCCGTGCCCGAGGAAGAGCCCGTCGTCTAGCTTGCGGTTAAGAGCTACCCGGCCCGCATCAGCTTGATGGCGTCGTCCCGCTCAAAAAGATAGAGCAGGAGCCTCAAGGTCTCGGCGGCTTTCCCCTTCAGCTCGGGGTCGCGCGATAACGTGAGCCGCGCCTCGTCGCGCGCCGCCTGGAGCAGGCTCTCGTGCTCGGGGAGCTGCGCGATGCGGAACAGGGGCACCCCGCTCTGCCGCGTGCCGAGCAGTTCGCCGCCGCCTCTAAGCCGTAAATCCTCCTCGGCGATGACGAAGCCGTCCTCGGTACGGCGCATGACGTTGAGACGCTCGCGCGCGGCTTCCGACAAAGGCTGGCGATAGAGCAGGATGCAAGACGACTCCTTGGCGCCCCGTCCGACGCGGCCCCGCAACTGATGCAGCTGGGCCAGGCCGAAGCGCTCGGCATGCTCGATGATCATGATCGACGCATTCGGCACATCGACGCCGACCTCGATGACGGTGGTCGACACCAGGATGGAGAGCGCGCCCGAGGCGAACTCCGCCATGACGCGATCCTTGTCCTTGCCGCCGAGTTTGCCGTGGACGAGCCCGACCTTGCCGCCGAAGCGCTTGGCGAGTGCCGCATGGCGCTCCTCCGCCGCGGCGAGGTCGAGCAGCTCGGACTCGGCGACGAGCGGGCAGACCCAATAGGCTTGCGCGCCCCCACGAACCGCGCGCTCGATGCCGGCGACCACTTCGTCGAGCCGTTCGAGCGGCACGATGCGGGTGGCGATCGGCTTCCGTCCGGGCGGCTTCTCGTCGAGCCGCGACACGTCCATGTCGCCATAGTTAGTGAGCAGCAGCGTGCGCGGGATTGGCGTCGCGGTCATCACCAGAAGCTCGGCGCCGCTGCCGCCGCCTTTTTCTTGCAGCGCCAGCCGCTGATGCACGCCGAATCTGTGCTGCTCGTCGATGACGACGAAGCCGAGATCGTTGAAGACGATGTGCTCTTGGAAGATGGCGTGCGTGCCGATGAGAATGTCGATGCGCCCCGCCTGTACCGCCTCGACGATCCCCGTGCGCTCGCGGCCGCGCTCGCGCCCCGTCAGCAATGCGATGCGCAGCCCGGCAGGGGAGCCGAATTCGCCGATGGTTTTGAGGTGCTGCCGCGCCAGAAGCTCGGTCGGCGCCATCAGCGCCGCCTGCGCGCCCGCCTCGACCGCGGTCGCCATGGCGAGCAGCGCCACCACGGTCTTGCCGCTGCCGACATCGCCCTGAAGCAGGCGAAGCATGCGGTCGGGGCTCGCAAGATCGGCGTCGATCTCGGACAGCGCGCGCTTCTGCGCGCCAGTCAGCTTGAAGGGGAGGGCGGCGAGAATGGCCTTGCGGAGCTTGCCGTGCCCTTCGAGCCGCCGCCCGGCCCGCCGCTTCAGCCTGGCGCGGATCACGGCAAGCGCAAGCTGATTGGCGAGAAGCTCGTCGTAAGCGAGCCGCGCGCGTGCGGGCGCCGACGGCAGAAGATCGGCCTCGGCGTCCGGCGCATGCAGACGCGCCAAAGCTTGCGCGAAATTCGGCCACGCGTTCTTTGCGACGAAGCCGGCGTCGGTCCATTCCGGTAGGTTAGGCAGTCGCAGAACCGCCTCGCCGATCGCCTTGCGCAGCGTCGTATTGGTGAGGCCCGCAGTCAGCGGATAGACCGGCTCGTGCAGAGGCAGTGCGCCCGCACCTCCGGGCTCGGCGCCTTGGATAGTCGACACGTGGTCGGGATGGGGCATTTGCAGCCCGCCATCGTAAGATTCGAGCTTGCCGGAGATGAGCCGCTTGCTCCCCTCGGGCAGGAGGCGCTTCAGATAGGTCGGGTCGGCATTGAAATAGACGAGCTCGAGCGCGGCGCCTGCTCCATCCTCGACCAGCACGCGATAGGGCCCGCGCGCTCCGCCGCGACGGCCGCCGCCCGGCCGGTGCTCCGTCACAATGACTTCGAGCGTGGCGAGGTCGCCGATCCTGGCATCGGCGATGCGTGGCGTGACCGGGCGGTCGATGACGGAGACCGGCAGATGCCAGAGGAGATCGATGACCCGGGCATGCCCTCCCTCGTGGCGTGGCGCGAAGAGCTTGTTCAGGAGGCCCTCGACCTTCGGCCCTACGCCCTTCAAGGAGCGCACGGTGGCGAAGAGGGGGACTAACCGGGGCGGGCGCATGGAGGACATGGCTGGTCTTAAGATACTCCATTGTCATCGCCCGGCTTGACCGGGCGATCCAGTAATCACCATCTAGAACAGGCTTGAGATGACTG
>JALHTP010000209.1 GCA_022865725.1 Methyloceanibacter sp.
ACCGAGCTCGCTCGGCCTTGCCTTCCGCGACGGCGTGCTGAATGCCACCCTTGGCGGCATGGATCTTTATGACGGGCACGCTACCGGCACGCTGATGCTTGATGCGTCAAAGCCGGTTCCCGACTTCACCGGGGACTTCCGCCTCGACGGCGTCCAGGCCAAGACGCTTCTGTCCGACGCCGCGCAGTTCAGCCTGCTCGAAGGCCACGCCAAGGTCGCCCTGCAGATCAGCGGCTCGGGCTCGACCTCCGATGAGATAAAGTCGTCGCTTCAAGGCCAAGGCAGCCTCGCCGTGAGCGACGGCGCGATCGAGGGCATCAATCTCACCGAGATGATCAGCCAGATCGGCGAGGGCCAGATTCCGGAAATGCGCCAGGGCCCGGGTGACAAGACCGCGTTCAGCGATCTCGGCGGCAGCTTCACCATTAAGAACGGCATCGCCGAGACGAGCAATCTTCAGATGACGAGCCCGCTGCTCAAGGTATCGGCTTCGGGCACCGTCGACCTGACGCAAAGCACGATCAACATGCTGGCGAACCCCGAGATCGCCGCCGGGCCCGAAGGAAAGGGCGGCGCCAACGATCTTGCCGGCCTCTCCGTGCCCGTCCGCATCGAGGGCCCGCTCGATCGACCCACCATCAAGCCCGAGATCAAGAGCATGTTCGCCAATCCGGAGAAGGCCGGAAAGACCATCAACCAGATCGGCGACGCCCTACAGAAGAAGTTCAAGGGGAAGCCGGTCGGCGAGGCGATCGGCCGCTTCCTCGGCAAGGTTCAGATCGGGCCACGCGGAGGCGGTGAGCAGGGCGGAGCCGAGCCGCAAGGCAACGGGCAGAAATCAGGCAAGAAGGACAGCCCGCAAGCCAAGCCCGCGCCCGAGGCCGGCGCGACCGAGCAGGGCGACAGCGCAGCGCCCGACGATGCCGACGATCCGGACCTCGATCGCATCCTGCGTTAAGCGCCGGAAAGTCTCAACGCGCTCCAAGGGCAGAGATCAGGGCTTGCCCCGGCGCTTCTCCAGCGCCGCGAGCCCATCGGCGAAGCCGGTAAGCTGGGTAGCCGCCGCGACCGCCTGACCGTTCAGCGCATAGACGGTAATCGTGCCCTTCTCGAATTTCTGTAGGTCCTGCTTGAGGTCGTCGGCGACGACGAGCATCGCGCTACAGCCTTGCGGGACGCAGGTCTGGAACGGCAGGCGGTAGATCTTCACCGCGTCGGGAGAGAATTCGAGACCCTTCTGCAAAGCGACCCCGGTGGGACCGTCGATCCGCAAGACGAGATTGCCCTTTGGCCCATATCCCACGCTCACGCGGAACACGAGCTTCTGCGTCTCTTTTTCGACCAGGGCCTGCACGAGGGAGCAAGGCTCCTTCGCCTCCTTGCTCCGCGCCTCGCCGCAGACAAGCGCCCATTGCCCGAAATTGCCGACGATTTTGGCCGGAGGCGGCTTCTGCGCCTCCGTCGCGGCCTTGGCATTCGCGCCCGCCTCGGGCGCGGCCGCCTTGGGCGCCGGGGCGACCGGCGGCGCCTGGCCTCCCGCCTGCGCCGAAGCGCCGCCTGAGAGCAATAGAAGAAGTGTGAATGCCGCAAGCGCGCAGCCTGAGGCTTGCCGTATTGCGCCACCGCGCCGGCGCGCGAACGGCTCCCCTCGCTCTTGTCTCGACACTCTCACTCCAACCATGATCTCTCCTGTGGGTCGCTCGCTTCCAATTCTTATCGGCAAATGCGAGCCATTAACAGCGGCGCCCACCCGCGACATGTTGTGCAAATTAGCTGTGCTTGTGGGGATTCATCTCATGCGGGATCTCGCGCCGCTCGAGCCCGCCATCGGCGAGCCATTCCCCGGTCCTCGCCGCCGCCCGCTCGATCAACTCCGCCGTCTGCGAGAAGTCGTAGGGCGAGCCCATCAGCGGGCAGAGCGGAGGGGCGACATGGAAGTCGATCGCCGCATCGAGGCTTTCCAGCTCGCTCCTGATTTGCCGGGAGATCAGCAGCGTCAGCGCGTGCAGCGCGTTGGCGACGGCGCCTTGCGGCGGGCTCGCGCGCGCGCAGGCATAGCCCGTGGGCAACACGATCAGCCGCGTCGCGCCTTGCATGACGGCCACCTTGACCGGCGTGCAGCTCGTGATGGCGCCGTCGGCGAGGTAGAGCCTCCCCACCTTGACCGGCGCGAAAGCGGCGGGGATGGCGGTGCTCGCCACGATGGCTTGTACCGCGTCCCCTTCAGACAGCACCACGGCGTCGCCGGAGAGAAGGTCGGTCGCAACGATATGCAGCTTGATCTTCGCGTCTTCCAGATTGCGAAAAGGGAGATGCGAATGGACGAGCCGGTAAAGCCCGTGCGAGCCCAGAAGAAAATCCCGCCTACGGATGAAACCGAACAGCCCCCGCGTCGTGATCGGGAACACGTCCCGCCGCCGCAAGCCCCGCCAGATCGCCGCCAGCTGCTCGATGCCGTCGTCGGTCGGGGCGCCTGCGTAATAGGCGCCGTTCATCGCGCCCACGCTCGAGCCGACCACCATGTCCGCCTTAAGCCCGTGAGCCACGAGCGCGCGCAGCATGCCGACCTGGATCGCGCCGAAGCTGCCGCCGCCGGCAAAGACGAAGGCGGTCTTCGGCTTGTCCGCTCGCGGATAAGGGGAGGGCTTCGAGGCTTCTGCCATTGCTGCCAGTCCTTGGACGGCGTGAGCGCCGATTAGAAGGCATATCGGCCTTCGGCCTCAAAACTTCGCCCCTGTCGACGCAGGCGCTCCGCTCCCCTATAAGCCGCCAATGACCTCCGCACCGCCAAGATCCGCCGCGCCAAAAATTGGCTTTGTCAGCCTGGGCTGCCCCAAGGCGCTCGTGGACTCTGAGCGCATCATTACCAAGCTCAGATCCGAGGGCTATGAGCTCTCAAACAGCTACGAGGGCGCCGATGCGATCGTGGTCAATACTTGCGGCTTTTTGAATAGCGCCAAAGAGGAATCGCTTGCGGCGATCGGCGAGGCCTTGGCCGAGAACGGCCGCGTCATCGTGACCGGCTGCCTGGGGGTCGAGGCCGACCGCATCCGCGCCGCCTATCCCGACGTGCTCGCAATCACTGGCCCGCATCAATACGAGGCCGTGGTCGAGGAGGTGCACAAGGCCGTGCCGCGGCCGCACGACCCTTTCCTCGATCTCGTGCCGCCGGAAGGGGTAAGACTGACGCCCCGCCACTACGCCTATCTCAAGATTTCCGAAGGCTGCAACAACACTTGCAGCTTCTGCATCATCCCGGCGCTTCGCGGCAAGCTCAAGAGCCGCGCCATCGGCGATGTGCTGCGCGAGGCTGAGCGGCTCGTGGCAGCGGGCGTGCAGGAGCTTCTGGTGATCTCGCAAGACACGAGCGCCTACGGCCTCGATCTCGGTTATGCGACGAGCCCCTGGCGCGGGCAGGACCACGCGACGCGTTTTCTCAGTCTTGCCGAGGCCCTCGGCTCACTCGGCGTCTGGGTGCGCCTCCACTACGTCTATCCTTATCCCCATGTCGACCATGTTCTGCCGCTGATGGCTGACGGGCGCGTCCTGCCTTATCTCGATATTCCCTTCCAGCATGCGAGCCCGAAAGTCCTGAAGGCGATGCGGCGCCCGGCGCATCAGGAGAAGACCTTGGAGCGTCTCGAATGCTGGCGCGAGATCTGTCCCGAGCTTGCCATCCGCTCGACCTTCATCGTGGGCTTCCCCGGCGAGACCGAGGACGATTTCATGCTTCTTCTGGATTGGCTCACCGAGGCCAAGCTCACGCGCGTGGGCTGCTTCAAATATGAGAATGTCGATGGCGCCGGAGCCAACGCGCTTCCTGGTCATGTGCCCGAGGAGGTCAAGGCTGAGCGTTACGATCGCCTGATGCAGCACCAGCAGGCGATCAGCACCGAGCTTTTTAGAGCCCGGGTCGGCAAGACTATCGAGGTCATAGTTGACGAGGTCGACGAAGAAATGACGGTCGCGCGCTCTTACTGGGATGCGCCGGAAATCGACGGCAATGTCTATCTCACCACAAATCTGGCCCTGAAGCCGGGCGACCGGTTGATGGTCGCCGTCGAGGACAGCAACGAGTATGATCTTTGGGCAAGTCCGTTCGGGCTCAAGAATGGCGCGATTTGATGTCGCTTAGCAGGCCTACGCCATCGCGCATCGCTCCCAGTCAGATCTTGGCCACAGTGAGACTTCTGCGTGGCCGCGCATAGAAGGTTCGCCGCAGGTTGAACGCGCCGGGGCTAAAGACCTTCTTGAGATCGAGCAGCGGCGTGAAGACGTAGGTGACTTCGACGACTATCACGCTCGAGTAGGCTTCGGTGGTACCCGTCGGCAGCGCATATGACGAGCCGACAGCACGACCAGATCCGCTGCTGGAATAGCTCCAGGCCACCTTGCCAGCATTGTTCTGGTCGGCGACGACGCTCGACAGAACGACCTTGAGCGGCGTTGTCGGGTACGGGGTGAGAATGCTGGTCGACGCGGCCACGATGTCGGCTAGGTCCGCGTTCGAGACCTCTCTCACTTGCGCAGTCAGATCAGCCGCAGTTGAGGCGACACTCTCGACGCGCCGGTCGACGGTGAGCAGGTTGCCTATCTCGGCGGCACCGATATACATCAGGATGATTACCGGCGCGAGCAAGGCGAATTCTATCGCCGATGTGCCGCGCTGGTCGCGCCACACTCCGCCGTTTTGCTGCGATTCCCTCGTTCTTCCTGAAAGCGGCTTCATCATGCCCACGGCTTTTGCTTATTTAAAGGGTTCGTTCCGGAAGGCGACTGTTGCGATGAGCAGCCGATTTCCGTTCTGCATGTTGCTGAGACGAGTGTCGACGCTCTGGTTGTTCCAGATGGGCATGATGGGCAGCGTGGCCAGAAGACCCCACTCGTAGAATGCCCTGACGATGACGACGTCGCCACCGACGCCTGGCGCGTAGCTGAATTGAGATTTGAGATTACCGCTGCTATCCAGCGGATTGGTGAGGTTCGAGCTTCCAAAGCTCGAAAAGGTGCGGACGTCGAGCTTGAGACCGCCGCAGGAGAGCGGACTGGTCAGATATTTGCAAACTTCGCTCTTGAACTTACCGGCGTCGAAACCCTGGCCCTGAGCCTGCCCGGTGCGGATGAACCGCGCGCCCTGGGCAACTGCATTCTCCAGGGTCATATTGGCGGCAAACAAGAGCCCCACTGCGAGAATTCCGAACACCAGTAGGAGAAAAGGGCCCGCGAGCAATGCAAATTCCAGCGCTGAGGACCCGGAAGAGTTACGGCCGAGGCCGCCAAAACGAGTCAATCCGCGCTGACCCAACCGGTTCTCTAGCTGTTTGCCGCCCTCGCTCATGTAGGTTGGATATACGGAATTGCTTCAAATTCCATAATTAACCTAAACTAAGGTAAATACCGAGGTAAACATATTCTAGAAAAGATGTAGAGGATTCGAGTAAATCGGAATACCAAACACAAGGAATTTTGGTATCTATTCTCGGTAGACCCAGCTTGGAGAGAAGTCCAGACGCGACTCCTTGCATAATCGGTGGGAGGTACTGCATGTTGCAAATCACGAGGCCAAATCGTCAGCGTCTCATACAAGACGTTAGAGGCAATGTGGCCATTCTCTTCGGTTTTGCCATCATTCCCATCGTACTCGGGGTGGGAGTCGCGGTCGACTACGGGCGAGCGCTCCTGGTACGCGAGCGGATGCAGACCGCACTCGATGCTGCGACTCTATCTGTCGGCTCGTGGGCTGGACTTAGCGAGGCCCAGATGACGGCGAAGGCGCAGGAATATTTCAACGCGAACTATCCCACCAGCTCTAATCATTTTGGTACTAGATCTCCTTTGAATCTATCGGTCAGCGGCAACACGCTCGTAGTAAGCGTTTCAGGGTCGGTGCCGACGATGTTCATGAGACTTGCAAACATCGATAACGTCAACGTCGGCGCCTCAACCACAGTGTTGTGGGGCATGGGCACGGCGGAAGTGGCGATCGTTCTCGACAATTCGGGCTCAATGTCCGGCAGTAAAATCGACGCCCTGAAAACCGCCGCGAACGACTTGGTCGACACTCTGTTCGCCGGTGCCCAGAACAGCGTGTTGACGGATCCCATTAAGATTGCGGTTGTCCCCTTCGCAGCCGCGGTCAACGTTGGATCGCAAAATGCCAACGCGAGCTGGATGGATACCGGGAACGCGAACCCGTACCATGCCGATGCGCAAAGGGCTTATGGCGCGCCTTCGACGACCAACAATTTCACGCTGCTCAGCTCGCTAAAGACTTCCAGCGGCGCGGCGGTGACTTGGGGGGGCTGCGTCGAGGCGCGACCCATGCCCTATGATGTCACTGACGACGCCGGCAATCCATCGACTCTCTTCGTGCCGATGTTCGCGCCGGACGAGCCGGACAACTGGACGGCCACGACCAGCAACTGTACGACCGGCAACAAGTGCAGCTTCGCATGCACCGATGGAGGTTCGAGCTGCAGCTCCTCAAGCTCAAGTCTCGTCCTCAATGGCGCCCCCCCGGGCTCATTCAGCTACAACAACTATCTGCCCGATGCCGGCGATGGGACGACGACCTGTACTAGCAACTCGTTCACGGTGAGCATCGCCTCGCCGGCCGTCTTCACGAAGACTGGCCACGGCTTCGCAGCCGGCGATCAGGTTATCTTCTCCACGACAGGGTCATTGCCGACGGGGTTAAGCAAGACCACGAGGTACTACGTTCTCTCTTCGGGCCTGACCACGAACAATTTCCGTGTCTCCACCACGAGCGGTGGCACCGCAGTCAATACAAGCGGCTCCCAATCGGGCACGCAATTCGTAGCCAATAGTTTCGCCTGTCGAAGCGGCAGCGCTAACTGCGCCCGGACGGGCAGCAGCGGAACCACCGTCGGTCAGAAGGAGCAGGATGCCTTCGCCGGGAAAAGCATACCAAGCAGCTTGAACTGCAAGTACGGTACGCCGACCAACAAGGCGACCGTGACGAACATTACCGTCGGCGGCATCCCCGGGGGTCCGAACTTCATGTGCACAAGCGCCCCTCTCCTGTCGCTCTCGACGGACAAGACCGCTATCAAAAGCGCGATAAACGCCATGGTAGCCCAAGGCGCCACCGGCGTTGGCGAAGGGGCCGTGTGGGGCTGGCGTACTCTATCGCCTGGAGCACCGTTCACCGATGGCCGCGCTTATAACACCAAAGATAACACCAAGGTCATGGTGCTGATGACTGATGGGCAGAACACCTATTACCCGAACAGCAAGTTTCTGAAGTCATGGTACGACATCTATGGCTATATCGACCGAAACCATCTGGGGACAACCTCCACCAACTCCTCGACTCTGACCCAGTATATGGACCAGCGGACATTGCAGGCCTGCAACAACATTAAAGCGGCCGGCGTCGTCATCTATACGGTGGCTTTTCAAATCCCCGGTGACCAAGCGGGTGCGCTCGACTTGCTTAATAGTTGCGCCTCCGACGCGGACAAATATTTCGCACCGGGTACTAATGCCGAGCTGCTGTCCGCTTTCAATGCGATCGCCAGGGATATTACGGAGCTGCGAGTCACAAAGTAGCAGGCTATTCCTGCTTCTCGCCTTCCGCGGAGGTTTGGCCGATCGACTGCTTTGTCGTGATCTGACTGGAGACAGATCCGAAAATATCCGCTGTGTCGCCGATAGCGAGTTGCGGCGTGCAATAGGGCGCACAATGCAAGGTCTGCCGCGCAGGGCCGCGATACATAGTCACGAAGCCAGTGCGCGGCTCCTGAACGATCAGCTGCCGATTGACGATCACCTTGCCGTCGGCGTCGATCACGATGAGATTGGTCTCGCCGAAGGATTTGCCGGTGACGATCAGGACCTTGCCGCTCTGCACCGAAACGTCG
>JALHTP010000210.1 GCA_022865725.1 Methyloceanibacter sp.
GAAGCGCTCGCGATCCGAGGTGAGCGGATTTCCCTCGAACGCCAGATCCTGCCTGAATTTCGTCTTGTCGCCCGGCACCGGCTGCTTTCCGAAGCCGAACATGGTCAGCCCATCGGCAACCTGGCCGCACATCCGGTGCGACATGGGCAGACCCATGACCCTCACCATCGGCGCGGTCAGGACCATGCGGGTGAACCAGCAGCCGCGCTTGGTCGCCGCCCTGAACAGCACCATCGACGCCATGGAATGACCGAGCGCGAAATAGGGGGCCGGACAATCCGGAAGCACCACCGCTTTCATGAATTGGGAGAGGTCCTCCTCATACTCGGCGAAATCGTTGACATGCCCTTTGAGCGGGTTTCTGGTCAGCCGGCTCGATCCCCCCTGCCCCCGCCAGTCGAGCACCGCCACGGCAAAGCCTCTGCGGCGAAGCTCGCCCACCACCTCGAAATATTTTTCGATGAACTCGGCGCGCCCGGGAAAGATGCAGACCGTACCGCGCCGCTCGCGCAGCACCGGCTGCCAGCTGGCGAAGCGCAAGCGCAAGCCCTTGCGCACCTCGATAAAGCCGGTCGACGCGCCGAGCGGGATCGGGTTCTTGGGTGTACCGACGAGATCCATGAAAGCGAGCGGCCCCTCTAGCCCAAGCGCCACTCTGAGGCGCCCAAGGCAGCGCCTCTTATAGCAGTGACGATCCGCATCGCCACACCGTTCCCGCGCGACCATGACGGCCGCGGAGACATGAAGCGACCGCGCCGCGAATGTTCCGATTTTTCCTTTATAATCAGCACGCTAGACCTATTGAAGACTTAGCTTGCCGCACCCATATTTCTCGCCGGTGCGAAGGCCACAAGGCTTTGCGCCATCCGCCCGGCTCCGAGGAACGAGCGGGCAGACTACTATATCGCTTCTCAAGGAGGATGTGTCATGAGGCACTTTGATCTTACCCCACTCTACCGCTCCACCATCGGCTTCGACCGGCTCGGCTCGTTGCTCGATACGCTCACCAGCTTCGAAGGCGAGACCCCGAGCTACCCGCCCTACAATATCGAGCGGGTCGGCGAGAATGAGTATCGCATCAGCATGGCCGTCGCCGGTTTCGGCGAGGGCGACCTCGCCATCGAGGTGAAGGAGAACACGCTGTCCATTCGCGGCGAGAAGAGCAGCGAACAGGAGGACACCACCTTCCTCCATCGCGGCATCGCTTCGCGAAGCTTCGAGCGCAGGTTCCAGCTCGCCGATCATGTCCTGGTGAAGGGCGCGGTGCTCGAGAGCGGCTTGCTGCATGTCGATCTCGTGCGCGAGCTGCCCGAGGCCATGAAGCCGCGCAGCATTCCGATCGCGACCAAAACCGACCAGGCCGAGAAGCCGAAAATCATCGACAGCAAGGCCGCCTAATCGCTTTTTAGGAGCACTATCGGGACACTAACAAGAAGGGCGCTCTCGTGAGGGCGCCCTTCTCAGTTTGGCAGGTGCTTGGGAGAGAACCTGCTGCCCCCTGCACGCGAAACACTCGTTGGGGGCAACGATAAATTCTACCAGTCGCAACTTGCGCGAGCCTTAACGCCGGCGCCCCCTAATAACGCCTCGTTAATCTCTTGGGTCCATCGCCTGTTTGACGCCGACAATCGCCCCGCTGGCGATGAGCCCGGCGAGATTGGCCTCGAGGTCGAAGCCTGGGACCTCCGCCAAGGCGGTGGTGGCGGCCTCTCCGAGGCTCTTCTCCGCTTTGAGCGCAAGGATGAAGGACGCGCCCCCTTGCAACAGGCGCCGCCTTGCCTGTTGAGCTCGAAGATCGACACGATCGGGTAAAGCGAACGCACGACACCGAGCGAGGGATGCAGCGTCAGCACGGCGTCCTCGGCACGCTCGACGGCGCGCGCCAAGTCTGCGAGCGGCAGAGGCGCGGCATCTTCCGCATGATAGGCCGCGTGCCACCCCCATTCGAGCCGAGCCATGTCGGCGAGATAGGGCAGCGAAGCCGCCGGAGGGAAGCTCGCAACGAAATTGGGAAAGCTCGCGCCGTAGCGGATGAGCACGGCAGAGCGCGGCGGCTCGCGCTCGATATAGATGCGGGCCATGGCGCGAAAGAACTCTTCGCCCACGAGCCGCGCCACCACCGGAAAGCGCCCGGCGAGCACATCGATCAGGCTGGCATAGACATTGTTGCGATAGACGCCGAAGCGGCGGGACGGCACGCCTCCCGCTTTGCGCGACACCGGAGCTGGCACTGCCGCCTCGGGTTCGAGCACGGCGCCCGCAAACTCGCGCTGCAAATCGGCGAAGCGCCTCATGCCGGCACCGCGATGCGATTGGTGCGGCGGGCGGCGATGGCAGCGTCCGCCCGTTTCGCCTCGGCGAACAGAACTTCCCATCGCGGCACGTCGTTGTCCCACTCGATCAGCGTGGGCCTTGCGCCTGCGCGCGCGAGCGTATGCGCGTAAAGCGCCCAGACGGCGTCGGCGATCTCGCGCCCGTGGTCGTCGATAAGAAGCGCCGAGCCGTCGTCGTCGCTGTCGGCAGCATGGCCGCCGAGATGGATTTCGCCGACATGCTCGACCGGGAAGGCATCGATGAAGGCCGTCGCGTCGAAGCCGTGATTGACCGACTGGACGAACACATTGTTGACGTCGAGCAGGAGCCCGCAGCCCGTGCGCCGCACGACCTCGCGCAGGAACTCGACCTCGCTCATCGCAGGGTCGGCGAAGGCCACATAGGTCGAGGGGTTCTCGAGCAGCATGCGAAGCTGAAGCGCCTCCTGCACCTCATCGATATGCTCGCATACCCGCTCTAGCGTCTCTTCCGTGTAAGGCAGCGGCAGGAGATCGTTGAGATAGAGGCCGTCATGGCTCGACCAGGCGAGATGCTCCGAGAAGAGCGCAGGCCGGTAGCGCTCGATCAGCGATTTGAGGCGGGCGAGGTGCTCCTTATCGAGCGCGGAGCTGCCACCGATCGAAAGCCCGACGCCATGCAGCGACATGGGGTAGCGCTCGCGAATGGCGCCGAGATAATGATGGGGCGGCCCACCCTCCCCCATATAGTTCTCGGTATGGATTTCGAACCAGCCGATGTCGGGGGAGGTTTCGAGGATCTCGCGGTAATGCTCGGGCTTCAGCCCGACACCGGCGCGAGGCGGAAGCGGGCCGTTCTCCAGTCGATCGGAATGGGTTCCGGTCATCAGTTCATCGTGGTTCGAGGCCCGGCCGTCATCCTGAAGTGCGAGCATAGCGAGCCCCGAAGGACGGCCGGGCACCTCACCATGACGGACGCAAGCCTTAAGCGGGCGGCAGGTCGCGATCGAGCGGATCGGGGCTGCCCTTGCGCCCATCGGGGAGCTCGAGGGTGAGGCAGGTGCCTTTCGGTACGAGCTTCCAGGAATTGCCCTGATAGTCGATCTTGGAGGTGCCCGCGCAGCTCGTGCCCTTCCCCGCGGCGCAGTCATTCTCGCCCGCCTTGGCCACCCCGAAGCACTTCTCTGTTTCGTCGGCGGCGCCAGCATTCTGGTTCGAGGCCACGAGCCCGAGCGCGGCGGCAAAGGCGCAACCGATGGCTAGGCCCGTCATTCTCTTAGCGTGGTCGTTCATGGAAAGTACCCTCTCAAGGATCGAAAATGCGCATCGCCCCGGAACTTGCGCCGGTGGCGCTCGGTTAGGCCGTGAGTAAGCCTAAAATGGGCCCTTCACGTCAAATCACAGTGACGCCAGCAAAGGGGAGCGAGAGGCTCGAATCCCGCTTGTGTGCGCATTGGAAATCTGTCATTTATAGGGCGAATAGGACAGGCTTACTGACCTTTGTTCCGGAGGCTGCGGCGCGAGGCTCCAAGGTCTCCCAATCACTTTGAGCTGGGTCTTCGCTTTCAGCCTCTCATGCTCTTGGCTGGTGAAGGTCCGGCCGCTGGCCAAGGCTTTTTCTGGCCCCCTCTCGCTCGGGGCGTGAGGCGTGGCTGAGGTTTCGTGTGACGATGGCATCCGGTGGGTCGTTTTCGCGTTCCGCAAGCTCGGCGTGGCCTCCGCCCGCGCAAGGACTCTATGATCCGAAGCGCGAGCACGATGCTTGCGGTGTTGGCTTCGTCGCCGATCTCAAGGGACGGCCGAGCCATAAGATCATCGAGCACGGCATCCAAATCCTGGAGAACCTCACCCATCGCGGCGCGACCGGTGCCGATCCGCTGGCTGGTGATGGCGCCGGCATCCTGGTGCAGATTCCGCATGAATTTTTGAAAGAGGCCTGCGCGCCGCTCAAGATCAAGCTGCCGGAGCCCGGCCACTACGCCGTCGGCCACATGTTCATGCCGCACAATCGCGCGCAGCGCATCTATTGCGAATCCGTGGTCGAGCGTGTCGTCGAGGCCGAGGGGCTGAAGCTGCTCGGCTGGCGCGATGTGCCTACCGACAATTCCTGTCTCTCGGCGTCCGTGATCGAGACCGAGCCCACGCATCGCCAGGTCTTTATCGGACGCGGGCCCGATGTCGAGGACGAGACCGACTTCGAGCGCAGGCTCTACATCCTGCGCAAAGTGATCTCGAACACCATCAACGGCGAGACCGGCGGCCGCGATATCGGCTTCTACACCGTGTCGCTGTCATGCCGCACGCTCGTCTATAAGGGCATGTTCCTCGCTTTTCAGCTCGGCCCCTATTACCCCGACCTGCATCATCCCCTCTTTGCCTCCGCGCTCGCGCTTGTGCATCAGCGCTTCTCGACCAACACCTTCCCCTCCTGGAAGCTGGCGCATCCCTACCGCATGGTCGCCCATAACGGCGAGATCAACACGCTGCGCGGCAATCTGAACTGGATGGCGGCGCGGCAGGCGAGCGTGTCCTCGCCGCTGTTCGGCCCGGACATCAAGAAGCTCTGGCCGATTTCCTATGAGGGCCAGTCCGACACCGCCTGCTTCGACAATGCGCTCGAGTTCCTGGTGCAGGGCGGCTACAGCCTCGCGCACGCGGCGATGATGCTGATCCCCGAAGCCTGGGCCGGCAATCCTCTGATGGATGCGAAGCGCCGCGCCTTCTACGAATATCACGCCTGCCTCATGGAGCCATGGGACGGCCCGGCAGCCATGGCCTTCACCGACGGGCGCCAGATCGGCGCCACGCTCGACCGCAATGGCTTGCGGCCTGCCCGCTATCTCGTCACCGACGACGACCTCGTCATCATGGCCTCGGAGAGCGGCGTGCTGCCGATCGCCGAGGAGACCATCGTCGAGAAGTGGCGGCTGCAACCCGGCAAGATGCTGCTCATCGACCTGGAGAAGGGATGCATCGTCTCCGACGAGGAGATCAAGGCCGAGCTCGCCTCGGCGCATCCCTATCAGCAATGGCTCGACCGCACCCAGATCCGTGTGCATGAGCTGCCCGGCGGGGCGGCGCCCGCGCCGCGCACCAATGTGAGCCTGCTCGATCGCCAGCAGGCCTTCGGCTACACGCAAGAGAGCGTCAAGTTCCTGATGCTGCCGATGGCCGAGTCCGGCCAGGAGGCGGTCGGCTCGATGGGGACCGACACCCCGATCTCGGCCCTCTCCAACAAGCCGAAGCTCCTGCACACCTATTTCAAGCAGAACTTCGCCCAAGTGACGAACCCGCCGATCGACCCGATCCGCGAGGAGCTCGTCATGTCGCTGGTGACCTTCATCGGGCCGCGGCCGAACCTGCTCGACCTCGAGGGCACCTCGCGGCAGAAGCGGCTCGAGGCGGCGCATCCGATCCTCACCAACGACAATCTGGAGCGCATTCGCGGCATCGGCGAGGTCGCCGACAATCAATTCCGCACCGTCACGCTCGACATCACCTATGGCGCCGATCACAGCGCCGCCGGCATGGGCAAGGCCTTGGACAAGCTTTGCAAGCGCGCCGAAGAGGCGGTGCGCGCGGGCGAGAATATTATCGTCCTGTCGGACCGCGCCACCGGGGCCGACCGCGTGCCGATCCCCTCGCTGCTGGCGACATCCGCCGTGCATCATCATCTCATCCGCTGCGGCTTGCGGACCTCGGTCGGCCTCGTGGTCGAGACCGGAGAGGCGCATGAGGTGCATCAATTCGCGACGCTGGCCGGCTACGGCGCCGAGGCGATCAACCCCTATCTCGCCTTCGAGACCATCGAGGCCATGCTGCCTGAGCTCGACGAGGAGCTGACCGCAGAGGAAGCGATCAAGCGCTACATCAAGGCGACCGACAAGGGCATCCTCAAGGTGATGTCGAAGATGGGCATCTCGACCTATCAGTCCTATTGCGGCGCGCAGATCTTCGACGCCGTGGGGCTCAGGTCGGAGTTCCTCGCCAAATATTTTACCGGCACCAACAGCCAGGTCGAGGGCATCGGTCTCGAGGAGATCGCGCGCGAGACCGTTGAGCGCCATCAGCTTGCCTTCTCCGATGCTCCGGTGCTGCGCGACGCTCTGGAGGTCGGTGGCGAATATGCCTACCGCGTGCGTGGCGAGGCGCATATGTGGCGCCCGTCGGTGGTCGCCGACTTGCAGCATGCCGTGCGTGGCGCTCTGCCCGAGAAGTACCGCTCCTACGCCAAGCAGATCAACGAGCAGACCGAGCAGCTGCTGACGCTGCGCGGCATGTTCCGCATCAAGCTGGCCGAGGAGATGGGCCGGACGCCCGTGCCCATCGACGAGGTCGAGCCCGCCAAGGACATCGTCAAGCGCTTCGCTACCGGCGCCATGTCGTTCGGCTCGATCAGCCGCGAGGCGCATACCACGCTCGCCATCGCCATGAACCGCATCGGCGGCAAGTCCAACACCGGCGAAGGCGGCGAGGAGTCCGACCGCTACAAGCCGCTGCCGAACGGCGATTCCATGCGCTCGAAGATCAAGCAGGTCGCCTCCGGCCGCTTCGGCGTGACCGCCGAATATCTGATGAACGCCGACATGATGCAGATCAAGATGGCGCAAGGGGCCAAGCCCGGAGAGGGCGGCCAGCTCCCGGGTCACAAGGTCGACGCCGTCATCGCCAAGGTGCGCCACTCGACGCCGGGCGTGGGCCTGATCTCGCCGCCGCCGCATCACGACATCTATTCGATCGAGGATTTGGCGCAGCTCATCTACGATCTGAAGAATGTCAACCCAGCGGCCGATGTCAGCGTCAAGCTCGTGAGCGAGGTCGGCGTCGGCACGGTGGCCGCCGGCGTCTCCAAGGCGCGCGCCGACCATGTCACCATTTCCGGCTTCGAGGGCGGCACCGGCGCCTCGCCGCTGACCTCGATCAAGCATGCGGGATCGCCTTGGGAAATCGGCCTTGCCGAGACCCAGCAGACGCTCGTGCTCAACCGTCTGCGCGGCCGTATCGCCGTGCAGGTCGATGGCGGCGTCCGCACCGGACGCGATGTGGTGGTGGGCGCGCTTCTCGGCGCCGACGAGTTCGGCTTCGCCACCGCGCCTTTGATCGCCGCCGGCTGCATCATGATGCGCAAATGTCATCTGAACACCTGCCCGGTGGGCGTCGCCACGCAGGACCCGGTCTTACGCGCCAGATTCCAGGGCAAGCCCGAGCACGTCATCAACTTCTTCTTCTTCGTCGCCGAGGAGGTGCGCGAATATATGGCCGCGCTCGGCTTCCGTAGCTTCGCCGAGATGATCGGCCAGACCGAGATCCTCGATAAGAGCCAGGCGATCGACCATTGGAAGGCGAAGGGCCTCGATTTCACCCGCATCTTCCATCGACCGGACGTGCCGCCAGAAGTCGCGGTGCATAATTCCGAGCGGCAGGATCATCAGCTCGACAAGGTGCTCGATCGCAAGCTGATCGAGCTCGCGCGCGAGGCGCTCGACGAAAAGAAGCCGGTCAAGCTCGATCTCCCGATCAGGAACCTCAACCGTACCGCCGGCGCCATGCTGTCGGGCGAGATCGCCAAGCGCTACGGCCATGTGGGCCTGCCTGAGGACACCATCTGGGTGAGCTTCAAAGGATCGGCCGGCCAAAGCTTCGGCGCCTGGCTCGCCCACGGCGTCACACTCGATCTCGTCGGCGAAGGCAACGACTATGTCGGCAAGGGCCTCTCCGGTGGGCGCATCATCGTCCGTCCGCCTGAGAACTCGGGCATCGTCCCGGAGAAGTCGATCATCGTCGGCAACACGGTGCTTTATGGCGCCATCGCCGGCGAGTGCTATTTCCGTGGCATCGCCGGCGAGCGCTTCGCCGTGCGCAATTCCGGCGCCATCGCGGTGGTCGAGGGCACCGGCGATCATGGCTGCGAATACATGACGGGCGGCGTCGTGGTGGTGCTCGGCCTCACCGGGCGTAATTTCGCCGCCGGCATGTCCGGCGGCATCGCCTATGTGTTGGACGAGGACGGCGATTTCGAGCGCCACTGCAATCTCGCCATGGTCGATCTCGAGCCGATCCCGAGCGAGAACCAGGTCATGGAGCGGAGCCGCCACCAAACCGGCGACCTCGAGAGCCACGGCCTCGTGGACTTCACCGACATGACCCGCTTCGACGAGGAGCGTCTCAGGCAGCTCATCGAGAACCACCTCCACTACACGGGCTCGGCGCGGGCCCGCGCCATCCTCGACGATTGGGCTGCTTACCTGCCGAAATTCGTCAAGGTGATGCCGGTCGAATATCGCCGGGCGCTGGAGGAGATGGCGCGCCGGCAGTCGGTCGATAAGACCGGTCTTGGCGAGATCGAGATCGGCTTGCGGGGCAATGGCAAGTAATCTTCCTCTAGCCTAGAGCTCCTTTCCACGGCCCCCGTGACGTATGCCTGACATGAAGCACTTCGATCCACTCGTCCATGACCTGGTAGAAGATCATGTATGGATAGCGTACGAGCGGAACCACCCGCACGTTGCCCTTCTTCCATTGGGCCACAGCGCGAGCGCTTCGTGGCCATTGTTCGACGCGAGCGACCGTAGCGCGAACGCTGTGCTCGACCGCCGCGGCGGCGAGCGGGTTTACCGATTTAAGCCTGGAAAGGATGTCATCGAGGTCAGAGAGTGCGCCTTGAGTGTAGACCGCCTTCATCAACGGCGGTATTTGGCCAGGACCGCCTCGACCTCGGCCTCAGTAGCGAATTGCCCTCGCTCCGCCTCCCTAAGGCCGCGCTCGATCGCGGCCACCTCCTCGGGCGTCGCGGTATAGGTGTCCTGTTGCAGCTCTCTCTCGATCTCAAGGGCGGCTTGCGCCAAGTCTGCCTGGGCGCTCTCAGGCCAAGCCTCGGCACGCTGCAGAATCTCTTTGATCATCTTTGCTTTCATGTTTCGATGATAGCACATACTGAGGCTGGCGGTGAGCGCCAGCCCTTGGCTGGGCAGGACTGAACGGACGTGACTGTAATGGGCAAGATCACGGGCTTTCTCGAGATCGAACGCGAGGACCGGACCTACGAGCCGGCCTCCGATCGCGTTCGTCATTACCGCGAGTTCGTCATCCCGCCGAGCGAGGCCGAGATCGCGCGCCAGGCTGCCCGCTGCATGGATTGCGGCATCCCCTATTGTCATACGGGCTGCCCCGTGAACAACCAGATCCCCGACTGGAACGACCTCGTCTTCCATTCCGATTGGCGCGTGGCGGCGGAGAACCTGCACTCGACCAACAACTTCCCCGAAGTGACGGGCCGCATCTGCCCTGCCCCTTGCGAGGCCGCCTGCACGCTGAACATCATCGACGTCCCCGTCACCATCAAATCCATCGAATGCGCGGTCGCCGACAAGGCCTTCGACGAGGGCTGGGTGCGGCCTCTGCCGCCGGAGACAAAGACCGGCAAGCGCATCGCCATCGTGGGATCGGGGCCGGCAGGCTTGGCGGCCGCCCAGCAGCTCGCCCGCGCCGGCCACGACGTGCATGTTTATGAGAAGAACGCTTTTCCCGGCGGCCTGCTGCGCTACGGCATTCCCGACTTCAAGATGGAGAAATATATCGTCGAACGCCGCGTGGCGCAGATGGAGGCCGAGGGCGTCACCTTCCATTGCAACGTCCATGTCGGCGCCGACCTCCGCGTCACCAAGCTCGAGCGCGACTATGACGCCGTGCTGCTCGCGGGCGGCGCCGAGCACCCTCGCGACCTCGCCGTCCCCGGCCGCGATCTCGCCGGCGTCCATTACGCCATGAACTTCCTGCCGCAGCAGAACCGCCGCGTCTCGGGCGAGCCTTTGGGCGACGTCGAGCCGATCCTGGCGGCGGGCAAGCAGGTCGTGGTGATCGGCGGCGGCGATACCGGCTCGGACTGCATCGGCACCTCGTTCCGCCAGGGCGCGGTCTCGGTCACCCAGCTTGAGATCCTGCCGCAGCCGCCGGACAAGGAGAACAAGGAGCTCACCTGGCCCAACTGGCCGCTCAAGCTCCGCACCTCCTCGAGCCAGGCGGAAGGCGCCGCGCGCGATTTTGCCGTCGCGACCAGCCGGTTCGTTGGGACGAACGGCAGGCTTGAGCAGCTCGAATGCATCCGCCTCGACGGCCAGATGAAGCCGATGCCTGGCACCGAATTTCAGATCCCGGCCGACCTCGTGCTGCTGGCCATGGGCTTCCTCCATCCGGTGCAGGAAGGGATGGTGAAGGATCTCCGGGTCGCGCTGGACGCCCGCGGCAACGTGAAGGCGAACGATCTCGATTATCGCACCTCGCGGCCCAAACTGTTCGCCGCCGGCGACATGCGGCGCGGCCAGTCGCTCGTGGTGTGGGCGATCCGCGAGGGGCGCCAGGCGGCGCACGCCATCGACAAATTCCTGATGGGCAAGACCGAGCTGCCGCGCTAGCCGCCGCTAGACAAGCCTCAGCCCGGCGGCCAGGCGAAATCGTCACCCCTGCCGGTCTTGGGCTTGAGCTGCTCGCCCTTGATGAGGACCTTGTAGTAGGGCCGCTGCGAGAGCGGCAGCCGCGGCTTCGAGGAGGCGAGCGACAGGTCGGTCACCGAAGAGATGGTGGCGACCGCGGTCAACCCGTTGGCGAGCTCGCTCGTGATCATTTCGGCCTCGGGCATCGACGAGGCGGTTCCTTGGGGCGCTAGCCCTTGCGCCGCCTGCAGCGACTGGTCGATCGCCGGCCTGACCAGGTTCACTTCGCCGACGCTGCTTTGCTGAAGCTGAGGCGCTTGCTCGTCTTGAGCCTGCTCTCCTTGGGCCTGCTCGGGTGAAGCGGGCGCTGCGGCGGGATCGGCCGCAGCGTCTTGCTGATCTTGGGTCGGCGGGCCGGGCTGCGAGGGATCGGAGCGTCCCGGAACGACCTCGCGGCCCATGACCTTGGCCTGCTCGTCCTCGTTGCCGGCAAGTGGGATATTCCGCTCGAGCTTGGCGAGACTCAAATCGCGGCGAAGCTCCTTCTCCACGAAATGGGCGAGCTTGAGATAGCCGCGCATGGTGAAAAGGACCCCGTCGTCGGCTCTCAACCGCTTGACCTGTCCAGTCATGTCCGGGCCGTAGGCGCTGTAGCGTCCCGCCTCGTCGGTGAAGCCGTTCCACGTATCGATGAACCTGGCGCCGTTAATGAAGGCCTCCTCGCGGAACACCTCGTTCATCGCCTCTGCGTCGCTGCTCTGGCCGGGGCTGCGCATGATGGGGAGGCCGACCCAATAGACGGCGAGGTTCGCCGCGCGGAGCTTCTTGATGAAGGCCTCGACCCGCTGACCGTAGATCTCGCGCCAGGGCTCGCTACCGACCTTCAACCAATCCTTGCCGCTCTTGATCGGCTGGGCGTCGTTGGCGCCGAACATGATGACGGCGATCTGATAGGTCTCGGTCTTGAGGAGGCCTGCCACCTCGGCGTTCCAGTCGTAG
Organism: Methyloceanibacter sp.; assembly: GCA_022865725.1. Lineage (GTDB taxonomy): Bacteria > Pseudomonadota > Alphaproteobacteria > Rhizobiales > Methyloligellaceae > Methyloceanibacter. The sequence goes on from JALHTP010000210.1 coordinate 11,720, forward strand.
GAATCGGTGCGCGCAAACCCGGTCGCCGGCTTGGCGCGCTGCATGAACTCAAGCGTCGCGTCTTCCTCGAAGGCGCGGTAGAGGCCGGACCACAGCCCGTCGCCGAGCGAGTCGCCGAGCACGACGACGCGGTAGCGGTCGCCGTTCGGGAAGGGATTGATATAGCTGCGCTGCACGGGGGACGTTGCCTGCTGCGCCATGGACGGTGCGATCCAAGCAAGCAGGCAGGCGACGAGGACCAAAGCCCCGGCCGCCACATGGACAAGCGAGCGCCCTGCGGGGCAGATCGAGCGAAGCCAAGACGCGCTACGTGACATGATTGTCCGGACCCTTTGCCGGGTCCGCCCTCAGTTCACTTTCTCAGGGGCACTGGTAGTCCCTTCCGGCCGGGGCGCCAAGCCCCCTGTATTCTCCTGCCCGGCATCGGCAGGCTGCCCCTCGGCGTTGGCCGGCTGAGCCCCGCCGGCGGTTGGCTGGGCCACGACATTTGCCGGCGGCGGCTCGCTCTGCAAGGCCTTGAGCAGGGTCAGGCTTGGGAAGCCGTCGACCCCAAGGCCCTTGGAGCGCTGATAGGTCTTCACCGCCTCGAGCGTCGCCGGGCCGATGACGCCGTCAGGCTCGCCGGTCATGAGGCCCTGCGCGATCAGAAGCCGCTGAAATTCCGTACGTTGCTCGAGCGAGAGATGCGTCTCGTCGGTGGGCCAGGAATGCACAAAGGGTCCGGAGCCCCTGATCCGGTCGGCAAGATGCCCGACGCCGAGCGCGTAGGACGTCGCCACGTTGTAGCGGAGGATCGAGCGGAAATTATTGAGCAGGAGGAAGGCCGGCCCTCTTGTTCCCGCCGGCACGAACAGCGAGGCCTTGTCGGACGCCCGCGGGAAGGCTTCGCCATTCACCCGCACGATGCCGAGCCTCTGCCAGTCGCCGAGCGGCTTCAGCGTAGCTTCATTGACCCTTTTCGGATCGAAGCCTTTGGGCAGCGTGACTTCATAGCCCCACGTCTCGCCGGCGCGCCAATTGGACACCTTGAGATAGCTCGCGGTCGAGGCGAGCGCGTCGGGCACATTGCCCCAGATGTCGCGTTTGCCGTCGCCGTCTTGGTCGACGGCGTAAGCGCTATAGGTGGTCGGGATGAATTGGGTATGGCCCATGGCGCCTGCCCATGAGCCGTTCATCGCCTCGATGCCGATATCGCCGCGCTGCAGGATCTTGAGCGCCGAAACGAGCTGGGGCTTGGCGAACTTGGCCTTGGTGCCGGTACAAATCAGCGTGCCAAGCGAACGGATCACGTTCTTGTCGCCAGGCTGCACGCCGTAATTCGACTCCACGCCCCAGATGGCGACGATGATATGCCGGTCGACGCCATAACGGGTCTCGAGCGAGCCGAGCAGCGCCTGGTTTTCGGCAAGCTTCAGCTTGCCGGTCTCCACGCGCTTATCCGACACGACCCGGTCGATATATTCGCCGATCGGCTTTACATATTCGGGCTGGAAATTGGCGGCCTCGACCACTTCCGGGTCTGGCGTGAAGCCTTGGAAGGCGCGATCGAACGTGGCGCGCGTGACGCCGGCGCTCTTGGCGGCGGGCCAGAGGCCCTCCACGCAGGCCTGGGCGTTGGCGGCAGCGGCCATGGCCGGATAGGCCAAGACGAGCAGGGCCGCCAATCCGGCGTTCAGGATCAATGACTTAGGCTTTTGGACGATTCGCATGCGCGAACTCTAGCAAGCGGGGCAGGCAAAACCTAGGCAAGCAAGGCCGGCAGATCGAGGCTATTGAGCCGGGGCGGCGCTTGCTTGTTTCAGCACGGCATCGACGACCGCCTGGTTCGGATAGCAGGTCAACGGGAGCCCGAGCTTCCGCTCCTCGAGCCCAATGGTCCGCCTCGTCTTGAAGCCGGCAAGCCCGTCCACCTTCCCCACGTCATGGCCCTTCGCCACCAGCACCTCTTGGAAGCGCTGGACCCGGTCGCGCGGCAGGCGCTCCACCGGCAGCCATTCGCCGGAGAACGCGATCGGCGCATTGGCGGCGATCATGTCGGCCACATGGCCCACGAAAATCGCGTAGACGTCGGAGTTGTTATAGTGCTTCAGCACGGAGAAATTGTTGGTGGCGAGGAAGGCTGGGCCTTTGAGGCCCGCGGGCAGCACGATAAACGCAGGATCCGCAAGCTTGTCCTCAGGGAAGGGTTGATCCTTCACCCTCGCCACGCCAAGCTTCACCCATTCGGAGATCGGGCGCGCTTTATCGGGCCCCTGTTCGGTGCAGTCGAAGCACTTAGGCAGCGTGACCTCATAGCCCCACGCCTGCTTGCCGTCCCAGCCTTGGCTGTGCAGCGAGTTGCCGGTCGAGCCGAGCGCATCGGGAATTGAGTTCCAGATGTCGCGCCTGCCGTCACCGTCGAAATCGACAGCATATTTCTCGAAATCCGACGGAAGGAACTGGGTGTAGCCC
>JALHTP010000211.1 GCA_022865725.1 Methyloceanibacter sp.
GCTTTCGAGAATTTCGTCAGGGCTCATGGGCACTTTGCGCGCCTGGAGCTCGCCTTGCGCGAACAGCGTGGCGATACCGTGCGAGATCGCCCAGACATGCAAACCCATGAGCCTGATGGGCGGGCGCTCGCTTTCGGGAAGCGAACGGCACAACGCCGTCGCCGCCCGCTGGAGAACATCGAAGGAGCGCTCGGCCGCCGGGATCGGATCGCCGGATGTCGCCGCGGCGAGCCCGGACTCGAACATCACCGCGTAGCTCGCAGGCTCCTCGCGCGCGAAAGCGAGATAGGCCTTGCCGAGATTGTCGAAGGCCGAGAGCGGCGTCGGCACGCCGTTGTTCCACGCCATGTCGAGGCGCGCGGCAAACCGCTCGAAGCCGCTTCGTGCGACCTCGGCGAGAAGCGCGTCGCGATCGCGGAAATGACGATAGGGCGCGGCGGGGCTTACCCCTGCGAGCCGCGCGGCCTCGGTCAGGCTGAAGCCCGCGGGCCCATATTGCTCGATCAGCTTACGCGCCGCCTCGAGCAGCACCTCTTTGAGATTGCCGTGATGGTAGGAGCGGGGCCGCCGCCAGCCGCGATCGGAGGGATTCATGTAAAGGGCTTTTACATGAAGAGCCGCGAGTCGGCTAGCCGGCCGGCTTTCGCTCGGTCTGGGCTTCGGCGCGGGCCTCGGGTTTCGCCGCGACCGAGCTGGCCTTCTGCCGGTCTCCGGCGCTCAAGGGAGACCAGCCGAGCACGAAGGCGGCCGGCGATCCAAACAGCACGCAGATGACGGCGAGCGCCAGCGCGCCAACGAAGAACCTCATCACAAACCCCCTTTAAGCACCAAGTGTGAGCCCGGTCATTTCGGGGGTTGAGCGTCAGTTGCGGGCGGGCTGGTGAGCCTCATGACCGGAAAATCATCAGGCATCCTAACCGCGCATGCGGCGACGATCAGCGTTGAAGCTAGACAGAGCGCGGTGGTCGTGCCGACCAGCGCAGCTCGAATGGTCCGTGCTTTGCGGTCCATATTCGCCTCCCATTATTGGGAGGAGCTTGGCATCAGAGGTGCAAAGAAAGGGACCTATGGAGCGCTAGCGATGCGCCAAAATTCGCCAACGCGGTAAATGAACTGCTTAACGACGGAGGCCGCGCGTGTTGGCGTCAGCCGAGAGTGAGAGGGAGCTGGAGGTTCACTGATTTGATCGGTCCCCGTCGAGTGGTCTAGTGGCAATGTTGGTTTAGCGGCGGGTGCCGGTGGGAGAGTCGTCCACAGCATCAGAAGCGGACATGTGCCAAAGTCTAACCGGCTATCCGCTACCGTGAAGAATGATCAAACGTCTCCACAAGCTTCGTTCCGAGCAACTCATCATACACAGCCAGTGTTGCGCGCTGCATCGACTCTTCGGAAAACCGTGCCAATGCGTGGGCGCGGGCTCGCATGCCAATGGCCTTCCGCTCTCGGGTTGATAAAGCAAGGGCGGTTGCCAGCCGCTCAGACAGAGCGCTTGCGTCCGAAGGCGGACACAGCCAACCCGTGTAGTTTTTGTCGAGGGACGGAATAAGGGTCTCAGGGTTTGCGCCTAGATCGGTGGCAATTACCGGGCAACACATTGCCTGGGCTTCAGCACTAACTAGACCAAACGTCTCAGCTCTCGTCGATGCGACCACGCTCACATGGGCAAGGGAGAACGCGGCCGGCATGTCATCACAATAACCGACCAATCGAATGTGATCTGCCATTTTTGCAGCTGCTATGCCTTGTTCCAATTCTTCACGGTAGGCGTCACGTGCCGCCGCCTCCCCGGCCAAAATCACTATGGTATCGCCAAGGCCACCTTGTGCGAAAAGCTGGGCAACTGCCTCGATAAGGGTACGATGGCCCTTTAAGCGGGTGAGCCGGGCGGCGTGAAGCACGATCGGCTGGGTCTCTTTCACCCGCCACAGAGTTCGTATCCTACTGAGTCGTTCTGGTGAAATCAGGGAGGGGTTAAAGCGGTTGAGATCAATGCCGCGATAAATGGTGCGCAATCGTGTAGGTGGGGTGCCATATTGCGCGCGAATAAAATCCGCGCTGTACTGAGAGACTGCTATGACGCGGTCGCCGCGTCCCATTACCCGACTATAAGCTTTCCTCAAGCGCCCTCGATTGCCATGAGAACCATGACACGTCGTGACGAAAGGAATTCCTGCTTTGCGGGTCGCCAAAAGTGCGCTCCAGGCAGGAGCGCGACTTCGGGCATGTATTAGATCGACGTTGTGTAACTGGATCACACGCTTAAGCGCGTGGGCGTTCGCCAAAATGCGCACGGGATTTTTGGTCGCGGCAGGGAAATTGATGATTTCGCCACCGGCCTGTCTACAATCCTCGTTCATCCGGCCTCCCTCAGTAGCAATCAGCGGCTGTGCCTCAGCTCGCATGAGTGCTCTTGTCAGGGTTAGCGTGTCCATCTCGGCACCCCCCGAATTAAGGGTTGGAATGATCTGCAAGATGGTCGGCCGGTATGCCATAGGAAACCCGGTGAGTGCTTCATCTGGGAAATGCGAGCTGATATCAAAATAACTGCGGTAAGCGTTCTTTGAGCTTCATTGCGAGAATGTCGAGGGGATTCTCCTGAATCGGGTTAATCTCCGATAGTGCAGCGGCGAAGTTCTCCGGCGTAAGATTGGCAATAGGCAGGACCCGGTACCAATCATTTTCGATGAGAAAGTTTCTGTACTCCTGCTCTTGATCGGTGAAACTGTGGGAGGATGGCCTCGCTGCGACCACGGGCAGCCGGGCAGATATCGCTTCGGAGATCATGCTACTCGAATCTTCTGTGCAGACAATCACCTCCGCTGAAGCAAAGACCTCAGGAAGTGTTCCAGGTCCTTCGGTACGGAAGTCGATAAATCGGGCAACCGCGCTCTGATCCTTGGCTATCTCGACGAGTAGATTGGCCACAGATTCTGGCGTCCTACGCGAAGTCGAAATGAGCCATCGGGTTCCCCAGGTCTCAGAGATTATACCAACGAAATTAAGCAGTTGCTTCCACTCTGCCCTACGGTAGCGCAACGGACCAGCATTGCCGCCGACAAGCAGCCCCGCGACACGAGGATGGCGCTTCGGCCCGTAACGAGCTGAGAAAGCAGAGCGTCCGAGCGCATCGGGGTCGATTGCTGATGGCTTAAGAACTACAAGGTGGTGGTCATTCGACGCATCGCACCTGTAAGATGAAATGACAAGATGCAGATCATCAGCGCTTAGTCTGTGCAAGAGCGAGCCGCAAAAAATATTTGGCACGCCGAGATAACGGGACGCACAAATATTTGGCATTAAGGTCTCGCCTCCTGCGGAAATGACGAGATCAACTTTTGGCAGCTCCTCCGCTTTAATGCGGTAGGCCATGCGCAGCATGCGAGGAGGCAAGTAGGTACGGGCTTTCAGGCGCGCGCGAAGGAAGCGTGTTGGTACGATCCATTTTCGCCTGACGAGGATACGGGTGACATCTGTTGTGCGTAGCCGTCGAACAGCGGCAATAACGCCTTCAGCCAAGTGGTAGTGACCCGGCTTATCGTCAGTCATCAGAAGAATTTTTATCGGCACGGAATGAGGTAAGTTCACTTGGTCAACAACCCCGCTGCGAGCTTTTAACCGGCAATCCGGCGCTTCATCCCGCAATACCAATTAGCGCAACCTAGGGGGAGCGGCCCTATTTAGCCAATCTGCGCGGCTTTAGAATGCGTAGCCCAGCAGGGCTATTTCCGCCGCATACCAGTCGCTTACGAGCGCTTCAGTATAATTCGAATAGTAGCTCCGGTAGTCTCGGGTACTGTCCCGATTGGGCGTGATATTCGTGCGCGGCACTTCTAACGTGTGGCGTATGCCAAACGCTGCGAGTGCTCTGCTTAGATCTATCTCAAGATTTTCGTAACGGCCGACGAAATCGACGGCGAGACTGCCGTCTAGAGTGTAGATCGCATAATTGGAGACGAAGGCGCGGCGACGGTCGGTCATGAAGCGCTCAAAGCTCGGCCGCGCGCGCTTGGTCTTCGTCTTGTAGAGATACCAGGAGACCTGCCGGTCCCACGGGTTGCGGTCGAAGGCGAATTTGAAATAGCTCTGCCACACTTCTTCGCCCACATAGGCGCGCACGCGGGCAGCCCGCATGTGCTCGTAGAAGCCCACGCTGTGATGATAATAGCGCTCCGGCCGCATCAGGAGCTTGCGCCAGAGCGGTCGCTTCGGCTTGAGCGGATGCTCGATGCGATAATTCTGGGGCGCGCGGCCTTTGCGGTCCTGCTCGCTCTCCTGCCGATAGGGCGTGATCACATCTGACGGCCCGCACAGCTCGGATAGCGCGGCCTCGATCGCCGTGCCGGCCGTCTTTTTGGTTTTGAGGAAGATGAATTTATGCTCGTGCGAGATTATCATGCCGAAAAGCCGAGCTGCTTTGCCAAGCCATTCGAAAGGCGAGATCTTGCGCCCGCTTGCTCAGAAACTGTAGCCGAGCGCCGCGATCTCGCGAGCATACCATTGCCCGACAATGTCCCGAGTCCGGGGCGTGTAATAGTCGCGCCATGGTCGCTCGCTTCTGTGGCCGCCCTTTGCCCTCGGCAGATCGACCTTTGTGTCAATCCCGATGTCCTTGAGCACATGAATCAAATCCTCTTCCAGGGTCTCGTAACGGCAGACGTAATCGGCGGCGATCTTCCCGTCGATTGCATAGGTGTCGAAATTCGGTGAGATTTTGCGGTGAAACGGAGAACGGATGAAGAGGTCGAAACTCGGCTTAGTTTTGCGTTTGCGGTAGTGCCAGTGGTAGAGCGACACCTGCCGGTCCCACGGATTGCGCTCGATCGTGAACTTGAAGTAGTCGCTCCAGATCTGTTCTCCGATGAGTCGCCTTATCTCCTTGGCTGGCATATGAGGGTAATATCCTCTATATCCGATCGAGGGCCGTCCAATCATCTCGCCCCAAAGACGCCGTAGCCTGTTGCCGCGGCCGGGGACCGAGAACCAGAAGTTGCGCCCACCCATGCCCTGTCGCAACGTCTCGTCCGCGCCTAGCGGAGTGATGATGTCCTGCTCCCCGCAGAACTGCGACAGGAACACCTCGACGCTCGTGCCGGCCACCTTCTGAGACTTGATGAAGATGAAGCGGTGCGAATGCGACACAATCATGGATGTCCAAATTCCCGCCCGGATAAGCCCGCCGTTTCGGGGGATAGTCCATGCCCTGGGGAGGCGAAGACCTGTCAACAGACCCGTCACATCACCGGCTGGAGTGGTGACGATTTCGATGCAGCGCCTCACTATGGCTCAGCCAAGCACCCACAATAAGGCAGCTGTGCACGCGAACCAAATGAAACGTGCGGGAGACCCGTGACGCGTCGGAGACCTCTTTCACATGGCAGCGTCAGTCTGGATCAAACGAGGTTGAAAATGTCCGATAGGACTGAGCAAAATGTTGTCGGCTTGGCCAAGAGCGAATTTGTCATCCCCTTATTCTTTTTCGGTCCGCTGGTAACGTCAGCGGTCCCTCTGTTCACATGGCTTTTTATTGCCATTACGGTTGTCGCACTCATTGTCCCTTACTTGCGGCGGGGTTGCGATTGGCGGCAGTTGATACGGCCAACCGCAGATGTCGTGGCCCTTTACTTGGTCGCCGTTTATGTCTTTCTCGGCACAATATGGGCTGCTGACCCGAGCGCTGCTCTTGGAAAGTCTGCCCTCCTTTTAACCACGGCCTTGATCACCTTCGCCGCGAGCAAAGCTATGACATTCTTAGATAAGCCGCAACTCGGCCGGGCCACGCTCGCCTTCGCCGCTGGCGCGTTTATTGGCGCGCTTTTTGTTCTCTTCGAATTGCTTACCGATGGCGCCATAACGCGTTTCGTCGCGAACGCATTCGTCTGGCTAAAGCCGGCGAGTGAAAAGCACGCTAAGATCTCCCACGGCATAGTAATGGAGTTCAAAGCTAGGGAATTTAGCCGGAACGTCGCCATGCTCGTATTTTATCTGTGGCCGGGGCTGTTGGCCTTGACTGCCATAGAGGGCCGTGCTCGCCGTGCGGCATACATTGGACTCTTTGTTGTTGCGGTTGCAGCTCCTGTCCTTCTCTCCGATCGCTTCTCATCGCAAATAGCACTGGTCGGCTCTCTGCTTGTGTTCCCACTGGCACAGGCTTGGCGGCGCGGAGTCGTGCGCGCACTCGTGATCTTTTGGTGCCTAGCCTTTGCACTCGTGCTGCCCCTCAGTTTTTTCGCTTACGAGAACCAGTTACAAGTGGCGCCGTGGCTTTCAAAGTCGGCTCGGCATAGGGTTATTATTTGGGAGTACACTGCCGAACGTGTTTTCGATCGCCCCTGGTTCGGCATCGGGGCTGCCTCCACGCCGGTGCTTCGAAAGCAGCACACGGCCCCTGAACAGCCAGAAGGGTTCGTCGTTCCGCGATCCACAGGATCACACGCACATAACTTGTTTCTTCAGGCTTGGTATGAGCTCGGTGTGGTCGGGGTAATGATGATCGCCTTTGCGGGCGTCATCCTCGTGCTCGGCACGACGCGTTTGCCGACTAGAACCCAACCCTTCGCGATAGCTATGATTGCAGCTCTTTTCTTTACGATGACGTTTGCGTGGAGTATGTGGCAAGCTTGGTTGCTATGCGCCGTTGGGCTCATGCTAATCTACTTCCTATCGGCAGCGATTGCGGGCGTCACTAATGGCGCGGCAGACTTGATAGGCTGTGGCTCCGAGTCCGCGAAAGAGGTTGGGCGCAAGAGAACCGAACTTCGTCGCTAGCTTCTCAGCTGCGCGAGCCACAGCGCGAGATCCTCGAGGATCGCGCCGAATTGGATCTCGGGGACTTGCAGCGCGGCGGCAATGTCCTTCAGCTTCTTGCGCTCCTCTCCGGCGATCCGGTCGTCGGCGAGGAGAACGAGATAAGCGGCCCTGATCATCTCTTCCTTGGTCGACTGGTCAAGCACCTTGGAAGCCGCGGCGAATTCGGCGATCGCGTCGCCTTTGGCGTTGGCCTCGGCGGCTTTTGCGACTTCGTCAGCCGTGAGCAATCGGCCTGACTGGTCCTGATAGATCTGCTGGATAAGGCCGGTCTCGCGTTCGTCGAGCCCGCCGTCCGACGCGGCGACCGCCACCATGGCCTTGAGAATCCAGTCAGCTTCGCTATTCGCCGGTGTGTCCGCCACTCTATGCTCCTTGCCATTACCGCTCGATGCAGCCGATTGTGCTGGGCTTGGGCCGGTTTGCCAAGCCACCCCAGAAACGAGGCTTCCTTCATCATGCTTCCGTGGAAACCCTCAAGCCCGGGATGCAGCCATTTGGCTGAAGCCGTGTCGGCGTGGCTATCGGAGATGAAGGCGCGGTATTTGAGTGCAGCGGGCTCTGACATTTTGGTCGCAGCGGCGGACGGAGCGGCCCGATTATGGCGAAAGCCGCAGGTGCCGCAAATTAGCGGTTTGGGCGCCAGGTCAAAGGCTTTGCCAACAGCCTAGCGGCAAAACGACGCCCGCGCCGCTTTCGCCTCATCAGTGACCTTGAAGCGTGGTGGCTTACAGGTGGGCCGGGGGAGACGGGAGCCCCCATGAATCAGCACGAGACTTTTGTGCTTCCGCGCGCGGAGCGGCGCGGGCTTCGCGCGGTCCTCTCCGGCAACGCGCCGGCCATTGCGGGGATGGTGAGCGTCGTCCTCGCTTACGTCTTCAGGACGCCTCTGTTCTCCGACCTGCACAACATTCGGCTCACCGCGCTGCTCTTTCTCTGGCTGTTCGGAACCATGATGGCGTGCGCTTTCGCCGTGGTGCGCTATGCCGAGGCGATCGCCGAGAGGCTGGGCGAGCCTTACGGCACGCTCGTGCTCACCCTGTCGATGGTCGTGATCGAGGTGTCGCCGCTCGCGGCGATCATGCTGCATGGCGAGAACAACGCGACGCTCGCCCGCGACGCCATGTTCGCCACGCTGATGATCGTGTTGAACGGCATGGTCGGCGCGGCGCTGCTGATGGGAGCCATGCGCTATTGGGAGCAGGAGTATAATCTCGCCGGCGCGCGCGCCTTTCTCGTGGTCATCGCCTCGCTTGCCGTCTTCGCGCTGATCCTTCCGAATTACACCAAGACCGCCCCCGACCCGAGCGAGGCGCCGATGAAGGCGCTGCTGTTCGCCGCGATCACCGTGTTGTTCTACGTCGTCTTCGTCGTCATCCAGACCGTCAGGCACCGCGCCTTCTTCGCCGAGCCTGCCGGCAACGGCCATGGCGGGCTCGACTACCGCGCGCAAGAGCGGGCCGAGGCGAGGCGCGGGTCACTTGGCTTTCACGTCGCAATGCTCATGCTCACGCTGCTGCCGATCGTGCTGCTTGCGCAATTCCTCGCCATCATCGTCGATTTTGGCATCGAGGATCTCGACATGCCGGACGCGCTCGGCGGCGTCCTGATCGCCATCCTCGTGCTGTCGCCGGAGGGGCTCACCGCCTTCCACGCGGCGCTCGTCAATCAGCTGCAGCGCGCCGTAAATGTCTGCCTCGGCTCGGCGCTCGCCACCATCGGGCTCACCATTCCGGCGGCGCTGATCATCGGGCTCATCACCGGCTGCAAAGTGCATCTCGGGCTCGATCAGGTGCAGACGGTCCTCCTGATCCTCACGCTGTTCGTCAGTGGCCTCACGTTCGGCGGCGCCCGCACCAACATGCTGCAAGGCGTCGTGCACCTGCTCCTGTTCGTCGTCTATGTGGCGCTGATCTTCAGTCCTTGAACCCACCCTTCGAGACGGGCGCCAAAGCGCCCTCCTCAGGGTGAGGGCTCAAAGGCCTCAGGCTGAGGAGCGGCCGAAGGCCGCGTCTCGAAGCATGGGGCTGGAGGCGCTCACCCCTTGGTGCGGCTTGGGTCGTGGCCGTAGGTGTTGCGGGCGCGGATCATGCCGTTCCGCCCATGCAGAAGCGCCTCCGAGCGCTCCTTGCGCGCGATCGACTTCGCCTTCTCCCACGCCTCGCTCTGGGTCTTGAAGGTGGCAAGCGGCTCGTGCGCACCTTCGGCCTTGACCGCCCAGCGCTCGCAGTGGCTGATCACGTGCTGGTTCTTGCCCATGGCTCCCATACCCGCCCAAAGAGCTGCCCCCCCAACAGTGCCGCCCAAGAGCCGTTCACCACGAGCACTATAGTCGAGCCCGATCCCGCATAGAAGCAAAGCCAACGGTTTCCCGCTGTGCTAGATCAATTCAACTGAAGCTCGCCTTGCCGCGTCCCTCGCCACACACATGGAAGCACGCCTCACCCCGAAGGAACCGCTCAAGATCGGCTGGCGCGAATGGGTCGGACTGCCCGAGCTTCGCGTCGGTGCGATCAAGGCGAAGATCGATACCGGGGCCAGGACGAGCGCGCTGCATGCCTATCACATCGAGCCGTTCCGCCGCGCGGGCGCGCTGTGGCTCCGTTTCCAGCTGCATCCGATGCAGCGGAGCGAAGCGATGAAGGTGGCCTGCGAGGCGCGCGCCGTGGACGAGCGCGCGGTGCGGAACTCCGGCGGCGGGGTGGAGCGCCGCTACATCATCAAGACCATGCTCAAGCTTGGGGAGGAGTGCTGGGCGATCGAGCTTGCACTCGCCAATCGCGATCAGATGGGCTTCCGCATGCTGCTTGGCCGCACGGCGCTCGAGGGGCGCGCGCTGATCGAGCCGGGCCGCTCCTACCTCCTCGGTGCACGGCCGGCAAAGCCTCGCCGCAGTCGCAAGCTCCCTTCCCTCAGGGCAAGCCGATTGCTGCGATAGACCGAACCTCCTCGCAACAAGCCACGAGACCTCCATGAAGATCGCGTTGCTCGCACGCAATTCGCACCTCTACAGCCACCGGCGCATCTGCGAGGCGGCGCGCGCTCGCGGCCATCAGATCGAGGTCATCAATACGCTCAGGGTGTCCATCAACATCACCTCGCAGCGCCCTGCCCTCTATTACCGCAAGCGGCGGCTGGAGGATTTCGACGCGGTGATCCCGCGTATCGGCGCCTCGGTGACCTTCTATGGGCTTGCCGTGCTGCGGCAGTTCGAGGTCATGGGCGTGTACCCATTGAACGAGTCGGTGGCCATCGGCCGCTCGCGCGACAAGCTTCGCTGCCTTCAGCTTTTGGCGCGGCGCGGCATCGGACTCCCGGTCACCGCCTTCACCCACGACCCGAAACAGGCCGAAGACATCATCGATCTCGTCGGCGGCGCGCCGGTGGTGATCAAACTGCTCGAAGGCACGCAAGGCATCGGGGTGGTGCTCGGCGAGACGGTGAAGTCGGCGAAGTCGGTGATCGAGGCGTTCCAGGGCGTGAACGTCAACATCCTGGTGCAGCAATTCATCAAGGAGGCCGACGCCACCGACATCCGCGCGCTCGTCATCGGCGA
>JALHTP010000212.1 GCA_022865725.1 Methyloceanibacter sp.
CCGGCCGGCGCGCCCTGCAAGCAGGAGGCCGCCGCCCGGGCCTGCTTCGGCAAAGAGGCTGCGCGGACCGAGCCGAGCACGCCCGGCACGCCATAGGGTCGGGCGCGGGCCTCCGGCCGAGACGGCATTTGCAAGACGTGGCGTTTGATTGTGAACGCCGCGCTCGCCTAAGCTTCGCGCCATGCAGGCTTTGCTCGACACCGCACCGCCGCCCTCGTCCGCTCCAAAGCCAGGCGAGACGAAGGATGGCGCTCGGCCTAAGGCCGCTCAGGCGCTCACCCCGGGCCGCGAGCGCTTCATCCCGGTCAGCCGCTACGGGCTCCGGGCCAAGCTCCTCGCCATGCTCGCCGCGAGCGGCGGCGACAGAAAAACCTGGCAGCGCGCGCTCGATTGTCTCGCTGCGTGGCGCCATCAGGAGCATCGCAAGCGCCTGCTCGATCTCATCGAGGACTATCAGCCGTTCAGCCCCGATAGCGACACGGCCAATCTGATCGAGCTCGACGCCAAGGGGCGCGATACGGCAAGGCGCGAATTCATCGCCAGCATGGAGATGCTGCTCGCCCGAGCCAATTTCGTGCGGCTGAGCCGGGACGACGTGCAGCGTCTCTTGATCGAGCAATCCCCGTACGGGCTCAACCTCAAGGTCGATCTCAGCGAGTTCGACGAGGCCCTGCTGTATTATCGCGGCACGGGCGTCACCGTTCGGGAGGAGCGCAATCCCTGGCGGCTTTACCTCGCCAAGGACCGGCTTGAAATTCCCATCTTCGAGCGCCTGTTCCTGCTGTTGAAGCTGAAGCCCGACGACGCCCGCATCGCCGAGATCATGGCGACGAGCGGAGCCGACCGCGCGCGCGCCGCTCGAAGCCTGCATAGAGCGCGGGCGCATCTGCCGCTCGGCGTGTCGAGCGACCACATCTACGTCAAGATGTTCAAGCGCATCCCGCAGATCGACATCGAGATGCTGTTCCCCAACACCAAAATTGCCTTCAGGCCCTTCGACAAGCTGAAGCTTGCCGTCACCGCGGGCGGCGGGACGGCGGCCGGCGTGGCGGGGACCGCCACCAAGCTCCTCGCCGCCACCAATCCCTTCACGCTCGCGCTCGCGCTCGCCGGGCTTTCGGCCGTGATCTTTCGCCAGGTGATGGGCTTCTTCAACACGCGCAACCGCTACATGATGCTGCTGGCGCAGAATCTCTATTTCTGCAGCCTCGCCAATAATCGGGGCGCGCTGACCCTGATCGCCGATGGCGCCGAGGAGGAGGACGTGAAGGAGGACATGCTGCTGTTTGCCTTTCTCGCCAAGTCTCCGTCGCGACGCGGCGCGCTGCCGGAGATCAAGGGCTCGATCACGAGCTTCCTCAAGGAGAGTTGCGGGGTCGCCGTCAATTTCGACGCGGAGGACGCGCTTGGCCGCTTGCTCGCCGACGGTCTCGTCAGCGCCGACGCGCAAGGCAACTTGACGGCGATCGCGCCCGATCAGGCCCGCGCGCATCTCGACAGGCTTTGGGACCGGCTGCTCGACGTGGATACCCTGGATAAAGAAGCGGCGCCTGCCGGAGAATGAGCTGTCCAATCCACCAAGCCACCATCGAGGCCGAAGCTTCGCCGGCGGAGCGCATCGCGCTCGCGCTCGACGAGGCGCTCGAGCCTGAGGCGGTCGCGGTCGGGCTGTTCGATCGGGGACAGGGCCGCTTCGAAATCTTCGCCCATTACGCGGAGCCGCCTCCCCGCGATGCTCTGCTTGCGCTGATCGAGGGTGCGGCCGGCGGCGGCGATCTCGGGCCGCTCCGCATCGAGGAGCTGGCAGCCGAAGATTGGGTGACGCTCTCGCAAGGGAAGCGCGGGCCGGTCGCGGCCGGGCGCTTTCTCGTGCATGGCAGCCACGACCGGGGCCGCGTCTCGCGCCGTCGCACGGCTATCGAGATCGACGCCGGCCAGGCTTTCGGCACGGCGCACCATGCCAGCACGCGAGGCTGCCTGCTTGCGCTCGACGGCACTCTCAAGCGGCGCCGCCCGCGCGTCATCATCGATATCGGCACCGGCACCGGCATCCTTGCCATCGCCGCCGCCAAGGCGCTCGGGGCCGCCGTGACCGCAAGCGACAGCGATCCGCTCGCCGTGGCGATCGCGGCCGAAAATGCCAGGGCGAATGCGGCCGGGCCCCTCGTCAGAGCGGTCCAGGCGCAGGGCTTCGCCCATCCCGCTTTAAGGCGCCGCAGGTGCGACCTCGTGCTCGCCAATCTGCTGGAGCGCGCCCTGCACGATCTCGCGCCCCATTTCGCGCTGCATGTCGCTCCGGGCGGCGTTGCGATCCTTTCCGGCCTCACCCAAGCCCAGGCGCCCGGCATCGAGGCGCGCTATCTGAGCCTTGGCTTCACCATGGAAAGGCGAATCATTCTCGATGGATGGACGACGTTGGTCATAGTCCGTCGCAGCGCGCGGACTTGCCGCGATTGATCGCCAGCGCGCTTTGCGCTTACAAAGGCCGCCATGTATCAGATTTTCGACGATGTCAGTTCCCCGGCCGCCAGCGGCGAGCGGGTCAAGGCGTTGCAGAGGGAATTGAAGTCGCGAAAGCTCAAGGGCTTTCTCGTTCCCCATAGCGACGAGCACCAGGACGAGTTCCTGTCCCCTTCGGCCGAGCGCCTGGCCTGGCTTACCGGCTTCACCGGATCGGCGGGCGTGGCCATCGTGCTGGAGAAGGCGGCCGCGCTCTTGGTCGACGGGCGCTACACGCTCCAGGCCCGCGCCCAGACCGACGCCACATTGTTCGAGGTGTTGCAGACGCCTGACGCCAAGGCCTCGAGCTGGATCGCCGAGAAGCTCGGCAAGGGCGCCGTGATGGGCTACGACCCCGCGCTGCATACGATCAAGGAGATCGAGCGGCTGACCGAGACCTTGGGCAAGTCGGGCATCAAGCTCGCCCCCGTCGACACCAATCTGGTGGATCTCATCTGGCAGGACCGGCCGAAGCCCTCCCAGGGTGAGGTGGTGCCGCATGGTCTCGAATTCGCCGGCAAGAGCGCCAAGGACAAGATCCGCGACGTGCAGGCGCTGCTCAACGAGGAGAAGGCCGACGCGGTGCTCCTCACTTTGCTCGATTCCATCGCCTGGCTGTTCAATATCAGGGGCGGCGACCTGAGGCACACGCCGGTCGCGCTCGCCTTCGCCATCGTGCCGGCAAGCGGGCGTCCCACCCTCTTCATCGACCCCGCCAAGATCGGCGATAATTTGAAGGGGTCGCTCCGCGAATTCCTCGATCTCGCCGAGCCGGCCGCGCTGATGGAGCGGCTCAAGGCGCTGGCGGAGGCCCGCGCCCGCGTCAGGCTCGATCCCGAGACGGCGCCGATGCGGTTCGCCCAAGCGCTCCAGGCCGACGGCGTCAAATTCGTGTCCGGCCAGGACCCATGCATCCACCCCAAGGCCATCAAGAACGCGGCGGAGATCAAGGGCGCGCGCGCCGCGCATTTGCGCGACGGCGTGGCCATGGCGCGCTTCCTCGCCTGGCTCGACGAGGTCGCCCAAACAGGCAAGATCGACGAGATCGCCGCGGCCATGAAGCTCGAAGACAGCCGCCGCGAGTCGGGTCAGCTCAGGGATATCAGCTTTGACACCATCTCGGCGGCGGGGCCGAACGGCGCCATCGTCCACTATCGGCCCACGACCAAGGGCAAACGCGCGCTGCAAGCGGGCTCCCTCTATCTGATCGATTCCGGGGCCCAATATCGCGACGGCACCACCGACGTGACCCGCACGCTCGCCATCGGCGCGCCGACGGCGGAGATGAAGCGGCATTATGGGCTCGTGCTGAAGGCACATATCGCCATCGCCACGGCGCGCTTCCCCAAGGGCACGCGCGGCCAGGACCTCGACCCGTTCGCGCGGAGGCCGCTCTGGGAGGCCGGGCTCGATTTCGATCACGGCACGGGCCACGGCGTCGGCAGCTATCTCTCGGTGCATGAGGGGCCGCAGCGCCTGTCGCGGCTCGGCACCGTCGAGCTCGAGCCCGGCATGATCCTCTCCAACGAGCCCGGCTATTATCGCGAAGGCCATTACGGCATCAGGCTCGAGACACTCGTGCTGGTGACGCCGCCGGAGCGGATCGCCGGCGGCACGCGGGAGATGCTGGGATTCGAGACGCTGACGCTGGTGCCGTTCGACCGGCGGCTGATCGATCCGAGGCAGCTGCTGCCCTTCGAGATCGCCTGGCTCAACGCCTATCACGCAAGGGTCAGGCGGGAGATCGAGCCGATTCTGTTGAGCGACGACAGGGCGTGGCTCCGCCACGCCACGGCGCCGATCGGGTGATGTCCACAGAACTCTTAGTGTCGGGAGTGGCGGCCACGCTCACCACGGCGGCCTTCGTGCCGCAGGCCCTGCATATCCTCCGCCACAAGGAGACGCGGGGGATCTCGCTCTTTATGTATGTCTCCTTCGCTGCGGGCGTGGCGCTCTGGCTCCTGTTCGGTGTCATCATCGGCAACTGGCCGATCATCATCTCCAACGCCATCACGCTGGTGCTGGCGCTCGGCATCGTCGCGATGAAGCTGAAATATGGGTGAGCTGCCGCGGCAGTCTATTGAACCGCGTTGGGCTCGACCTGGAAGGGATCGATCACAACGATCCCATCCAGATCCTGGCCATGCTGGAGATCCTCGGTGAGGATATAATCGCACTCACCGAGGCGCGCGGCCGCGACGATCAAACAGTCCCACCAATTGAACCGGAAACGATCCTGCACGTCCCACGCAACGTCAACGGCGCTCTGGTCAATTGTGAGTGGACGCCAGTGTCGAAAATTCGCGATGTATGTTCTCGCCACAACCTTATCCATGTGGAGTCTATGGGGGCGCGTCAAAGCCGAATATGCCTCGAGCAGAACCTGATAGCTCAGCCGGCCAGCCCCCGCCGCCCCAAGCATCTCGATCCAAAGCGCCGCGCGCTTCTGCTTATCGCGGTCGGTCGAGTCGCGAGCATAGACGAGGACGTTGCTATCGACGAAACAGCTTGCGGTCATAGAGCTCGTCGCGGGTCGGCAATTTCTCGCCCGGCTCCCGCAGAGGAACGGGCTTTACGGAGCGTAACACCTGCAAAAACTCGGCCCGATCGCCGGGCTCATGGCGCATCCGCTCTTCCAGCAGCTCGGCCAGGAAGCGCGACAAGCTCTTGTCCTGCTCGGCGGCCTTGACCCGCGCCCAACGCGCGACCTTCTCGTCCAGGCTTATGGTCACGTTTTTCATCGCACGAATCTAGTGTTTTCGTGTTTTCGTGTCAATCGAGGAGCTTCAGCCATTCCTCCTCGGTGAGAACCTTGACGCCCAGCGCCGCGGCGTTTTTCAGCTTCGAGCCAGCGCCGGGGCCCGCCACCACATAGTCGGTGTGCTTGGAGACCGAGCCCGCCACCTTGGCGCCGAGGCGCTCGGCTTTCGCTTTCGCCTCTGAGCGGGTCATCTTTTCCAGAGTTCCGGTGAACACAACCGTCTTGCCGGAGATGGGGGATGCGTGATCGACGGCCTCGAGCGGCTCAGGCTTCACCTCGTGCAGGAGCTCATCGACCACCGCCACATTGTGCGGCTCGGCGAAGAAATCGGCGATTGCCGCCGCAACCGCTGGCCCGATCTGCTCGATATTGTCGAGTTCGGCAAACGCCTCCCCATCCCTGTCCGCCCCGGCAGCGCGCATCGCCTTGAGGAAGTTTTCGGCAGAGCCGTAATTGCGGGCGAGCAGCCGGCCCGTGGTCTCGCCGACATGGCGAATGCCGAGCGCATAAATGAAGCGGTCGAGCCGGACGTTGCGCCGCGCCTCGATCGCATCGAACAGCCTCTGCGCCGAGGTCTCGCCCCAACCTTCCCGTTCCGCAAGCTTCGAGCTTGAGCGCTTGTCGCGCGCCTGCAGGGTGAAGATGTCGGGCAGCGACTGGATCAGGCCATCGTCGTAGAACGCCTTGATATGCTTCTCGCCAAGACCCTCGATGTCGAAGGCGTTGCGCGAGACGAAATGCTTCAGCCGCTCGACCCTCTGCGCCGGGCAGATCAGCCCTCCGGTGCAGCGCCTGACCGCGTCGACCTTGCCGGTGGTTGGGTTGATCTCGCGCGAGGCGTGGCTGCCGCAGGCCGGGCAGACTTCAGGAAAGGCGAATCGTTTCGCGCCCTTAGGCCGCTTCACTTGAACCACGCCGAGAATCTGCGGGATGACGTCGCCGGCGCGCTGCACGATCACCGTGTCGCCGATCCTGACATCCTTCCGCGCGATCTCGTCCTCGTTATGCAAGGTCGCGTTCTGCACCACCACGCCGCCCACGGTGACAGGGTCGAGCTTGGCCACGGGGGTGAGCGCGCCGGTGCGGCCCACCTGGATGTCGATGTCGCGCAAGACTGTGGTCGCCTTCTCGGCGGGAAATTTGTGGGCGATGGCGTAGCGCGGCGAGCGGGAGACGAAGCCCAGCCGCTGCTGGAGATCGAGCCGGTCGAGCTTATAGACGATGCCGTCGATGTCGTAGTCGAGGCCGACGCGGCCGCTCTCGATATCGCGATAGGTTTCAAGCATTTCCTCGACCGAGCGGGCGAGCCTGATCAGCGGATTCAAGGGGAAGCCCCAGGCGCGTAGGAGCTGGTAGACGTCCCATTGGGTCTCGGCCGAGAGCCGTGCCACCTCGCCCCAGCCATAGGCGAAGAAGCGCAACGGCCGCTTGGCCGTGATGGCGGGATCGAGCTGACGGAGCGAGCCGGCCGCGGCGTTGCGCGGATTGGCGAAGAGCCGCTCGCCTGCCTTCGCCTGCTCCTCGTTCAGACGCTGAAAGGCCGCGCGGCTCATATAGATCTCGCCTCTGAGCTCGAACGGGTCGGGAAAGCCCCGCGATTTGATGCTGTGCGGGATGTCGGGAATGGTGCGGACATTGGCGGTGACGTTCTCGCCCTCATAGCCGTCGCCGCGGGTCGCGCCCTGGATCAGCTTGCCGTTCTCGTAGCGAAGCGTGATGGAAAGCCCGTCGATCTTGGGCTCGGCGGTGAAGGCGAGCCCTTCGATGGTCTCGAGCCCGAGAAAGCGCTTGATGCGGTCGAGGAAGTCGCGCAACCCCTCCTCGTCGAACACATTGCCGAGCGAGAGCATGGGCACGCGGTGCGTGACCTTGCCGAAGGTCTCGACCGGCGCCGCACCAATTTTGAGCGAGGGGCTGTCGTCGCGGACGAGATGCGGGAAGCGCGCCTCGATCTCGTCGTTCCGGGCGCGCAGCGCATCATATTCGGCGTCGCTGATCTCGGGCTCGTCCTTGCGGTAATAGAGCGCGTCGTGATGGGCAATGGCGGCGGCGAGCCGCGCGAGCTCGGCGGAGGCCTCAGCCTCGTCGAGCGCATCGACGGACTTCGCCCCCAGCGAGGCCCGGTCCTTCTTGCTCGTCTTGGTCTTGCTCATCGTCTCAAGTCACGCCGAGCGGCTCATCAGCCGGTCGGCGGCTCTCCGCGCCTCGTCGGTGATGGTTTGCCCTGCGAGCATGCGCGCGATCTCCTCGCGCCGATGCTCGCCTTCGAGGACCGCGACACGGGTCGCCATGGCCTCACCTTGCGAACCGCGCACCGGCTCCTTGGCGATCAGGAGATGGCCGTCGGCCACGGCCGCCACCTGCGGGGCGTGGGTCACGGCCAGGACCTGAACTTTGGATGCAAGCCGCGCCAGGCGCTCGCCGACGGCGGCCGCCGTCGCCCCGCCGACGCCTGCGTCGGCCTCGTCGAAAACCAGGGTCGGCGCCGAGCCGCGGGCGGCAAGCACGACTTTCAAGGCCAAAATGAACCTGGCCAGCTCGCCACCTGAGGCGACCTTCATCAGGGGGCCGGGCTCGGTGCCCGGGTTGGTCATGACCCAGAACGCGATGCGGTCGATCCCACCAGGGCCCCCGGCGGCAAGTTCGACCGTTTCCATATTTGTGATGAAGCTCGCTCTTTCGAGCTTCAGGGGCCCGAGCTCGCCCACGACCTCCCGGTCGAGACGCCCCGCCGCCTCTTTCCGCGCCTTGCTCAAGCCAGTCGCCAAAGCCTCATAGGTCTTACGCGCGGCATCGGCGGCGCGTGCCAGCTCGCCTGCCCGCGCCTCACTCATGTCGACCGCAGCCAATTCGGTTTCGAGCCGGTCGACCAAAACGGGGAGATCGTCGACCATGACCTTGTGCTTGCGGGCGAGCGCGCGCAAGGCGAACAGCCGCTCCTCGGCGCGCTCGAGATCCTTGGGCTCGAAGGCGGTCAAGGCCAGCGCCTCCTCGATCCTGGCGCGCGCGGTGTTGGTCTCGGCCAGCACGCGCTCCAGCGCCTCGGCCACCAGGGTCAGCACGGCGCCGCCGACGCTCGCCTGGCGTTCGATGCGACGAAGCGCGGCCGCAAGGCGTGCGCCGCCCGTCCCCTCCCCTTGCAGGGCATCGAGCGCCTCATTTAGCTCGGCGGCGATCTTCTCCGCATTCATCATCAGCTGGCGGCGCGAGGCGAGCGCGTCCTCTTCGCCCGCTTGCGGATCAAGCAGGCGGAGCTCCTCGAGCGCGTGGCTCACATAGTCGGCGTTGGCGCGGGTGGCGGCGATCTCGGCCTCATGGCGGGCGCGCATCGCCTCGGCCCCTTGCCAGTCCGCATAGGCAGAAGCCACGCGCGCCGCCTCGCCGCCGAGCCCGCCAAAAGCATCCACGAGGTCGCGGTGGCCGGCGGGATCGATCAGAGCGCGGTCGTCGTGCTGCCCGTGGATCTCGACCAGGGCCTGGCCCACCTGGCGCAGCAGCTGCACGCTCACGCTGGTGTCGTTGATGAAGGCGCGGCTCCTGCCGTCGGCCCCTTGCACCCGCCGCAAGATGAGCGCGTCCTCGGCGGCGATGCCGTTCTCGGCAAGGAGAGCAAACACGGGATGGCTCTTGGCGAGATCGAAGATAGCCGTCACCTGGCCTTGGGCCTGGCCCTGGCGGACCAGCGAGGCGTCGCCCCTGCCGCCGATGGCAAGCGAGAAGGCGTCGAGCAGGATCGACTTGCCGGCCCCGGTTTCTCCGGTCAGCGCCGACAGGCCTTGGCCGAATTCGAGATCGAGCTTGTCGATCAGGACGATGTCGCGGATCGACAGGCCGGCTAGCATGGCACGATCCTTAGAGCGCTACGACGATAGCGCTTTAGGCCGGCTTGCCGTCGCCCTTCCAGGTCTCGGTGATCCACGACCCTTCGTGCTCTTGCGGCTGGAGACCGACTTTTCCCAAGAGCCCGTAAGCGTGGCTGTACCACTTGCTGTCCGGAAAGTTATGGCCGAGCACGGCAGCCGCCGTTTGAGCCTCGTTGACGATGCCTAACGCCATATAGGCCTCGGTCAGGCGCATCAAGGCCTCTTCCACCTGCTCGGTGGTCTGGTAGTCGGTGACGACGCTACGGAAGCGGTTGATGGCCGCCAGGAAGTTGTTATGGCGGAGATAATAGCGCCCGATCACCATCTCGTTCGCCGCCAGAAGATCGCGCATGATGCGCGTCCGGTTGCGCGCTTCCGCTGCGTAGCGCGACTGGGGATAGCGCTGGAGCAGCGTATCGTAGGCAGCGAGCGCCTTGCGGGCGTTGGTCTGATCGCGCCTCGGATCGAGCACCCGGTCGTAATAGGACATGCCGATGATGTTCTGAGCGAGGTCCGCTTCCTGGGTGCCGGGGTGAAGCGTGAGATAGCGGTCGGCGGCCGAGATCGCGTCGTCATATTTGCCGGCCTTGTAATAGGAATAGGCCGCCATGAGGATGGCGCGGCGCGCCTCCTGCGAATAGGGGTGGTTGATATCGACATCTTCGTATTGCTTGGCCGCATCGCCGTATTTGCCTCTCGTCGCGAGCCCTTCAGCCTTGCGGTAGATGACATCCGGCGGGTCGTTGGTCTCGATCACTTCCTTTTCGCCCCAAAGGGAGCCGCAGCCGGCAAGGAGGCTTGCCGCAAAAAGGACGGCCACGACGCTTGCCGGCAGGCCGCGCCACGGCGCCGAACGGCGTCCCAGCGCTCCCTGCGGCCCGACCGGCGTGGACATGCTTTCCCTCAAAGACGGTCCCCCTCGCGCGAAAGCGCGAATTTCGCAGCCCGAAGGCCGCTTGCCAAGGCTGGCGCAGCTCGCCAGCAACCAGCGCGCCGAATATGGTGTTTTTTTGCCCTTTTCCCTGCCGCGAGCGGCCCAAGATGGGCGATCCCGCCAGCCTTGCACGCAACACGGGACTAAGCCCGTGTTGCCTCGCCGGCGCGAAACCGCGCCCGCAGAGGATCCGACGAAAAGGATAGAGCCGCCGGCTAGGCTTCCGCTCAGCTCCGCTCGGGAGCGAAGTTCGCTGCCGCAAGGCGGTGGCTGAGCTCGGCATGACGAACCTCGCGGTAGCGCGGGGCTTCGATCATGGTCCAAGCATCGGCATCGGCGAACAGAGCCTTGAGCACCAGCGCGTTCAGCCGATGGCCGCCGCGGTGGGAGCGGAACGAGCCAAGGATGGGGGCGCCGGCAAGGGCGAGATCGCCGACCGCGTCGAGCGCCTTGTGGCGCACGAACTCGTCGGAGAAGCGAAGCCCTTCGCGGTTGATGATGCGGTCCTCGCCGATGGCGACAGTGTTCTCAAGCGAGGCGCCAAGGGCGAGCCCCGCAGCCCATAGCCGCTCGACATCCTTCATGAAGCCGAAGGTGCGGGCCCGGGAGAGCTCGCGGCGGAACGAGCCGGGATTTACGTCGATCTCGATCCTCTGAGTGCCGATCAGCTTCGTGTCGAAGTCGATCTCTACGTCGAGATGGAAGCCGTTATGCGGAGCAAGCTCGCCATAGGCGCCGGCATCTTCCACGCGGATCCGCTTCAGCACTTTGAGGAAGCGGCGCGGAGCGTCGAGCTCGGCGAGACCCGCCTCGTCGATCGCCTCGACGAAGCAAGAGGCGCTGCCGTCCATGATCGGCACTTCGGAGCTGTCGATTTCGATCAGGGCATTATCGACGCCAAGCCCGCTCAGAGCCGCGAGCAGATGCTCGACCGTCGCGATCGAGGCGCCGTTGCCGTCACCGAGCACGGTACACAACGTCACGCCCGTAACCGATCGCGGATCTGCAGCGATCTCGGTGCCTTCAGCGTCGCCGTTGGAGAGAAGGAAGCGCAATCCGGTGTCGCCGTCCGCTGGACATAGGACGATCGAGACTGGTGCTCCGCTGTGGACCCCCGTGCCGGTCAGCGAAACTTCGCTGGCAAGCGTAGTTTGCCGTGCCCCTATAAAACCCTTCATGGCCCCCGTCGGCCCCCAAGCCGTTTTTTGAGTTCCCTAGCCCGAGGAGAGAACCCCGAGCCCCCCATTGATCAGCGCTCCCTGGCACTTTAGACCGGCCCTTTGGCGGCCCTTTGCTTGTGCCTTTTTGGTCCTGCCGATCAATCTATGAAGAACCTTAACGCTCGGACTCAAGAGCGACAAATCACGGTTTCTTTCACTGTATTACTGTTCAGACAGCCTTGTAAGTCACTGAAATAGTTTTGCTTTCATCGTTGATCGGGGGTCTGATAAGTATCGTCGTTGCGCCAGCGAGTGCCCTCTCAATTGGCACGGCGGCGCAGAAACGCGGGAATCTCAAGATCGTCCTCGAGATGTGATTCGACCTGAGCTTCCATGATTTCGACTGGATGCGGCCGCGCTTGCGCCTCGATCCGTTTTGGCACGGGCGCAGGCGCGGGTTCGGCGCGGGGCCGCTCGATTCTGATGCCCTTTTGCCCGAACTGCTGGCCTTGCGGCTCGGCTCTTTGGGCCTGCCTCGGCGCCTCGGGAGCGAGGCCCCCCCAGGCTCCGAATTCAGGCTCGCGCTTCGACGGCATCTCGGCGTCGTCCTCCTTGCGGGAGCGGCCGACATTGGCGAGGCGCTCGAGAAAGCCAACCTTCTTCTTTTGCGCGGCAAGACCGAGCGCGGGCGTATCGCCGGCTTTGGCCTTGATCGCGTTCTGGGCCACCATCGGCAGCTCCTCCATGCTCGGCATGCGCCGCACGGGGCGTCGCACGGCGTTCGGAGGCGCGGGCTGGAAGGCCCTCGTGGGCGCTACCGGCGCCTGTTTGGCTTGCGAGGCGCCGAGCGGGAGGCCAATCCCGCCCACTTGCGCCGGGCGTTTCTCAATCGTCACATTGCCGGGGGCGCGCCACACCGGCGGCTGTCGCACGACCTCGCTCTGGGCGAGAACGAGGCTCGGCTCGTCGAGGTCGACAGGGATTCCAGGCAGCGTGGCAAGCCCGGCGAGGCGCTCGCTCAATCTCGACCTGTCTTGGGGCACGGCATGCCGCGGCGCTTCGATGACGGCGATTCTTGCCGCCTCGGCCGCTGCGGCAAGCCCGATGCCGGTCGCCACCACCGAAACGCGGATCGAGCCGTCGAGCTGGTCGTCGAAGGTCGCGCCGACGATGATATTGGCGTCGGGATCGGCCTCGGCCCTGATGCGGCTTGCCGCTTCGTCGACCTCGTAAAGGGTGAGGTCGTTGCCGCCGGTGATGGAGACGAGCAGCCCGCTCGCCCCTTTCATCGACACATCGTCGAGCAGCGGATTGGAGATGGCGGCCTCGGCCGCTTCGATGGCACGGCGTTCGCCGCTCGACTCGCCCGTTCCCATCATCGCCTTGCCCATGCCGGCCATGATGGTGCGGACATCGGCGAAATCGAGATTGATCAGGCCTTCCTTCACCATGAGGTCGGTGATGCAGGAGACGCCGGCGCGCAGCACGTCGTCGGCCATGGAAAAGGCATCGGTGAAGGTGGTCTTCTCGTTGGCGACGCGGAACAGGTTCTGGTTCGGGATGATGAGGAGCGTATCGACATATTTCTGCAGCTCTTCGATGCCGGCCTCGGCCGCGCGCAGGCGCCGCGCGCCCTCGAACTGGAACGGCTTGGTGACGACGCCGACGGTGAGGATGCCTTCCTCGCGGGAGGCGCGCGCGATCACGGGCGCAGCGCCGGTTCCCGTGCCGCCGCCCATGCCGGCGGTGATGAACACCATGTGGCAGCCGACCAGATGGGCCTTGATGTCGGCCATGGCCTCCTCGGCGGCGGCGGCGCCCACCTCGGGCTTCGATCCGGCGCCAAGGCCTTCGGTGACGTTCGCTCCCATCTGAATGCGGCGCTCGGCGGTCGAGCTCAACAACGCTTGCGCGTCGGTATTGGCGACGACGAACTCGACGCCGATCAGACCGCGCTCGATCATGTTGTTGACGGCGTTGCCGCCGGCCCCGCCGACACCGAACACGGTGATGCGCGGCTTGAGTTCGGTCAGATCAGGAACTCTGAGGTTGATGGTCATGGCGGTATTCCGATCCTTCATTGCCCTTGCTCGCTCAGCGCTTCCCCGCGACGCGCCTTTTTGAGCTCTTTCTAACGATCAAAAATTTTCCCTTATCCACTCGCCGACCTTGGCGAAATAGCCGGTGCCGGTCCGCAGGAAGCGCTGCTCCATGCGGCCCGAAAGCCTGTCGTCGCCGCGGGCCCAATGCAGAAGCAGGCCGATCGCGGCGGAGAAATCGGGCGCGGCCGCCACGGCAGGCAGTCCGCTCATCGACCTCGGACGGCCAAGCCGCACGGGCCTGCCGAACATATTGGCGGCAAGCTCGGGCAGGCCGGTGAGCTGGCTGCCACCGCCGGTCAGCACCAAATGCTGGGTGACCTCGGCCGCCAGCCCGGCCGCCGCAAGCCGCCGCCGCATCAGGTCGAGAATCTCCTCGATGCGCGGGCGGATGATCGAGGCGAGCTGCGCCTTGGTGATCTGGTTCAGGCTCGGCTGCGGCATGCCGCTGACCGCCGGGTAGGTGATGATCTCGCGCTCATCGGAGAGCGTCGCAAAGGCACTGCCATGCAGCGTCTTGAGCCGCTCGGCGTAATCGAGGGGGGCGCTCAGGGTGCGGGCGATGTCGGTGGTGATGCCGTTGCCGCCGAGCGCAATCGCGTCGGCATGAATGAAATGCCCGTCCACGAACACCGAGAGCGTGGTGGTGCCGGCGCCGAAATCGACACAGGCCACGCCGAGCTTGGCCTCGTCTGGCGTGATCACCGCAAGCGCGCTCGCGCAAGGCGCGGCGACCAGGCTCGCCACCCCGAGATGGCACCGCTCGACGCAGAGCATCACGTTGCGCATCGCCACCTCGTCGGCGGTGACCGCATGCAGGTCGACGGCAAGCCGCTCGCCGCACATGCCTTGCGGCTCGCTGATGCCGCCATTCTCGTCGATGCGGTAGCTCAGAGGCAGCGCGTGCAGCACGTTCCGTTTGTCGCGTCCGGCATATTGGCGGCCGCCGGCGAGGAGCCGCATGACGTCTTCTTCGCGCACGGCGCCCGAGGGGAGCGCCACGCTCGCCGAGAAGCTCTCGCTTTTCAGCCGTCCGCAGGTGACCGACACATGCACGTCCTCGACGGTGACGCCGGCCATGCGCTCGGCGGCATCCACCGCCGAGCGGATGCAATGCTCGGCGCTGTCGAGATGGGCTATCATGCCCGCCTTGAGGCCCTCGGCGCGCGTATGGTCGAACCCCAGCACCTCGAACTGCATTGCGTCGCCCTTGCCCTCGAACCAATCGGGCGCGGGGGACGTCTTGGCGATCAGGCAGCAGATCTTGCTCGTGCCTACGTCGAGCGCGGTCACGATGCGCTGGCGCTTGCTTCTTATTGTGGTCGTGTAACCCATCCCCCTGCCCTCAAATCCCGTCTTCTCAAGTCTTTCCTTTGATCGGTGCAATCCTGGTGCTCGCCGTCGGCACCTCGGCCTGCGGCGTCCCGCCGGACGGGGCCGCAGAAGCCGTCTCGCGCAAGCGCACGGTGACCCGGTCGAGGAGACGAAGATCGACGGCGGCGATGTCCCGCTTGAGCAGCCCCCGCTCCTGATCGACCTTGGCGAGCGAAGCGAGCGCCTCGGCGACATTGTCGTCGGGCAGTATGATCTCGATCCCCGAAGCGAGCTTCAGCGTCCAGCGCCGGTCGCCGACCCGAATCGCCGCAACCATCGTCTGCTTGAGATCGCCATAAGGGATCATCTGGTCGATGAGCAAAGCGGCGCCCGTTCCGGCCCCCTCGCCCACCACCAAGGGAAGGCTCGCATAGGCTTCGCGCAAGGCCGGGGCGAGCACGATGCCCTCGGCGTCGACCACATAGGTCTGCCCTTTGTTCTGCCAGATGGCGTAAGGCGTCCGCTCCTCGACGACCACCTGGAGGGTCGAGGGCAGGAGCCGCATGACTTGCGCGTGCCTGATCCATGGCACCGCTTCGAG
>JALHTP010000213.1 GCA_022865725.1 Methyloceanibacter sp.
CGGCATCGTCGGACTGCCCAATGTCGGCAAGTCCACCCTGTTCAACGCGCTGACCGAGAGCGCGGCGGCCCAGGCCGCCAACTACCCGTTCTGCACCATCGAGCCGAATGTCGGCGAGGTCCCCGTCCCCGATCCGCGGCTTGACCGGCTCGCCGCCATCGCCAAGTCGGCGCAGGTCGTGCCGACCCGGCTCACGTTCGTCGATATCGCCGGGCTGGTGCGGGGCGCCTCGAAAGGCGAAGGGCTCGGCAACCAGTTCCTCGCGGTGATCCGCGAGGTCGACGCCATCGCCTATGTGCTCCGCTGCTTCGAGGACGACGACATCATCCATGTCGAGGGCAAGGTCGATCCGATCGCCGACGCCGAGACCATCGAGACCGAGCTGATGCTCGCCGATCTCGACAGCCTCGAGCGGCGCGTGCCGATCCTCGAGAAGAAAATCCGCGGCCAGGACAAGGAGGCCAAGAAGAGCCTCGAATTGCTCGAGCGCGCGCTTGTCCTGCTGCGCGAAGGAAAGCCCGCGCGGCTTGCCGCAAGCGACGACGAGGAGCGGGCGGCGTTCAAAACGCTCGGCCTCCTCACCGCTAAGCCCGTGGTCTATGTCTGCAATGTCGATGAGGCCTCGGCGGCCACCGGCAATCTCCATTCGGCGCGCGTCGAGGCGCTGGCGAAAGCCGAAGGCGCGGGCTGCGTCATCATCTCCGCCAAGATCGAGGCCGAGCTTGCCGAGCTTGCGCCTCCGGAGCGGCAGGCCTATCTCGCCGAGCTTGGGCTAACCGAGCCCGGGCTCAACCGCCTGATCCGCGAAGGCTACAAGCTGCTCGGCCTCATCACCTATTTCACCGCGGGACCGAAGGAAGCGCGCGCCTGGACCGTGCCGGACGGTACCCGCGCGCCGCAAGCCGCCGGTGTCATCCATACCGATTTCGAGAAGGGCTTCATCCGCGCCGAGACCATCGCCTATGACGATTACGTGGCGCTCGCCGGAGAGGCGGGCGCGCGCGACGCCGGCAAGCTGAGGCTCGAAGGCAAGGATTATGTCGTCAAGGACGGCGACGTGCTGCATTTCCGCTTCGCGAATTGAGCTTGCGCCGCGTGGGGCGTTGCCTACTGCAGATCAATTCAGCTTCGGCGTCTTGGGCGCTCTCGGCTTCGGCGGAGGCTTCGTGGCGGGCACGTCGAGGATCACAGGCTTGGGCGCAAGCGGCATCGCCAGAGGCGGCGTCACGCCCATCGACACATAGACATTCATCAGCCGCTCGACGCCGCCTTCGGCCGGCTTGACCCACTCCGTCGGCACATAGATCAGCGCGCCGCCGAACGGGACCGGCGCCGAGGGGACGAGCAGGCCGAGATAACTGTGCTCGCCGATGATCACAGGTTGCGGTGAGGGAATCAGCCCGAGCACCGCAGCGCCGCCCTCCCCGCCGAAGAAGCACCACACCGGGCTCATGCTTTTGATATCGCCCTTATCGCCGCGATCGACGATGGCGACGAAGCGCTTCGACAGATCGTAGATATTGGAGACGATCGGGATGCGCATCATCAGCCAGTCGAGGCTGTTGGCGATGAACGACCGGAGACCCAACTCGACGAGCAGGCCGAGCACGAAAATGGCGCCGAGGATGATGGCGAGCCCGAGCAGATAGGCGGCGGTCGAGCTCGGCTCGATGTTGAGGCCGAGCGAGGTGCCGAGCGTGGTGATGAGGCGGCCGACGAAGCTGCCGGGCCCGGCATAGCCCGCGATGAGGGCAGCGACCCAAGCCGTCACGAACACCGTTACGGCGATCGGCAGAAGGGCGAGAACCCCTGCGAGAAAAGTGCGTAAAATGCGGCCCAAGCCTCGCCCTCCCGCGATGGACTAGCCCCCAGCGGGGCCGCAGAGCTTCGCCGCGCACACCGCGCGCGTCAACCGCCTTCCGCCATTGCGCTTAGCACTAAGGATCAGGAAACGTGCCGGGCGGAAGGTCCTTGTTCGCGACCCATTCGATGCTCTTAGGAAGGGCGCCTTCAGTCTCAATGAACTCCTTCACCGCGAGCCACGCGCTCTTGAACGGGATGAAAAGCCCCACCGGCAAGGGTGTGTTGTGCAGATTGCGGGCCCATTCGCTCAACCGCTGCAGATCGCCTTTCGAGCTAAATATGTCCCGATGCCCACCACCCCATTTCGTGTAGATCAATACAACGCCGAGCTTGGGGATGCCCCACATCAAGAGGCGAAGATCAATGCGGCCTCTGTTAGCGGGGAGGTCATCGGTCCCATCAATACCTTCGGCATCGAGAGAAGCTCCATCGTTTCCGCCGGTATGGAACCATTCTTGACCAGCCGGAGCGAAGAAGTAGGGCTTCAAGGCTCCGGCTTCAGGCCAGCCATCCATTTCGCGGGAGTCGAAGTAACTGCTTTTCTCATTGCCCGTCCTACTTCCAAGAGCCGTCGCGCATGATCCGAACGGATCCGCTTGGAGAGATAAACCTTACTGTGGGATTGCCTAGTTCAAGTCCTATGGCAGGGAGGACTGTTCTACAGCTCGGGCACATGACGCGATCGACGGTCATCTCGATGGCTTGGTTCTCAAGCGTTTGGTTGGGATCGAAATTGGCCTTGAACGCGCGTTCAAGTCGGTGAAGCGTGCTCTCGACAGCGTTGGCCCAGAGGACCGAGCGCATTCGCCGGAGCCGCGCACTCGCTTGCCACCCCGCATGACCGACATTCACCAGAACCACTCCTAGCGCTTCATCTGCCTAGGAGTTTATTCCTGTTCTGGCACGCGGGGATAAGTGGGGTCTGGAGCTATGATGTCGGGTCATTGTGGCGACTCATGGTGAGGAGCGGACGAAGTCCGCGTCTCGAACCATGCGGCTTAGGCAGGGAGAGTGCTAGGCGACGCGCTTCAGCTGATCGGCGGCGGCCACCTGGCGCAGGAAGTTCTCCACCGTATGGCGGAGCTGCTCGGCCTGGCGCGACAGATCGCGCGAGACCTGGAGCATCTGCGTGGCCGACTGGCTGGTCTCCTCGACGGCCTTGGTCACGCCCGGCATATGCGCCACCACGTCCTCGGTGCCGCGCGCGGCCTGGCGCACGCTGTGGGAGATCTCGGAGGTCGCCGCCGATTGCTGCTGCACGGCGCCGGCGATCTCTTGCGTGTTCTTGTTCACCTCGCTCATGGTGATGACGATCGATTGCATCGCTTCCACCGCGCCATTGGTCGAGTTCTGGATGGCGGCGATCTGCTGCTTGATATCGTCGGTCGCCTTGGCGGTCTGGTCGGCGAGCGTCTTCACCTCGCTGGCCACCACGGCAAAGCCCCTGCCCGCCTCGCCGGCGCGCGCCGCCTCGATGGTGGCGTTGAGCGCCAAGAGATTGGTCTGCGCGGCCACGTCCTGAATGAGGCTCACCACGTCGCCGATCCTCTGGGCGGCGGTGGCGAGGCCTTCGACCTTGAGATTGGCGGTGCGGGCGTTCTCGGTGACCTGGCTCACGATGCGGCTCGCGGTCGAGACGCGCGTGCCGATCTCGCCCACCGATACCGCAAGCTCCTCCGCCGTCGCGGCGACGGTCTGCACGTTGGCGGAGGCCTCGTCGGAGGCCGAGGCGACCACGCTCACCCGCTCGTTGGTGTCGCTCGCAACGGTGGACAGCGCCCGCGCCGTCTCATCCATGGTCCGCGCGCTATCGGCGAAGGCGCCGAGGATACCGGCGATCGAACCGCGGAACTGATGGATCAACTCCTCGGTCCGCTGCTGCGAGGCGAGCCGCCCCTGAACCTGGCTGTCCTGCTCGCTCTTATGGCTCTCGCTCCATTTGATGGCGTCGGACTGGAAGGCCCTCAGCGCCTTGGCGATGTCGCCCACCTCGTCGGCGCGCGCCGCGTGCGGCACCACGCCGTCCATGTCCCATTTGATGAAGCGCAGGATGACGTTGTTGAGATCGGCGAGCGCTTGCGCCGTTGCCCCGCCGAAGACGTAGCCGAAGCCCGCGGCGAGCGCGCCGGCGATGACCATGGAGAACGGCGCCGCGAGGAACGTGGCGTGCACCATGGACGCGAGCGCGAACGACACGATGACGGCCATCACTGCCGTGGCGGCGAAGGCGAGCATGATCTTCAAGCGAAGAACCATTTGAAATCTCTATCGAATTTGTTGTAGGCGCTGACCCGAATGGCTCGGCTCTCGCTCCTTGGCAAAGGGCGAATCTCGATTCCAAGCTTTGCGGCGTAAGCCTCTCTGTTTGTGGTTAAAACTCCCTTAGGACCGCCCGCTATTTGGGCAGCCAAGAGCGGATTTTAGCGGAGCGCGGCCGCGATATTGCCGCCGTCGACCGTCTCGATATGCCCGGTGGTCTTGCGCGCTTTGGCCAGCGCCACAAAGGCCTGGGCCACATCGGCGGCGGTGACCTCCGCATGCAGGAGATTGCCGCTCATATAGTCCGCTTCGGACACGCCGCGCGCCTTGGCCCGCGCCGCGATCATGGCGTCGGTCAGAAGCCCGCTCCTGATGCGGTCGGCATTCACCCCGTTCGAGCGGATGCCGTGCTCGCCATAGTCGAGCGCATATTGGCGCATCAGCAGCATGGCGGCGGCCTTGGGCAGGCCGTAGGGGCCAAAATTCGCGCCGGGGTTCACCGCCTGCTTGGAGAGGTTGAACAGCAGCACCCCGCCGGTGCCCTGTTTCAGCATGATGCGCACCGCTTCTTGCGCCACGGTCTGGTGAGCAAAGAAATTGAGCTCGAAGCTTTGCCGGAGCAGCGCGTCGGAGACCTCGCCGATCCGCCCCTGCCAGGCCGCGCCCGCGTTGGACACGATAATATCGACGCCGCCGAACTGCTCGCAGACTGAGGCGAAGACGGATTTCACCTGCTCGGGCTTGGTCACGTCACAGGCAAAGCCGAGACCCTTGATGGCGGCGGCCGCCTTTTTCGCCGCCTCGCCGTCGATGTCGAGGATCGCGACCGCGGCCCCGTCGGCGGCAAGCGCCTTGGCCGTGGCCGCGCCGATCGCGCCCGCGCCCGTCACCAATGCGACCTGCCCAGTCAACGGCTTGACCACCGCGCCTTTCAGCTTCGCCTGCTCGAGGCTCCAATATTCGAGCGCGAAGAGATCGCTGTCGGGAAGCGGCTCGTAGCGGCCGATGGCTTCGGCATCGGTGACCACGCGGATCGTATTCTCGGCGAGGTCGGCGGCGATGCTCGCATCCTTCGCCGTGCGCCCAAGGCCGAACAGGCCAACGCCAGGCACGAGCACAACGCGGGGGCTGGCATCGAGCTTGGTCTTGGTGTTGCCCACGGCCGCATTCTCGCGGGCGAAATAGGCATCGTAGTCGGCGACGAACTCACGCACCGCCTCGCGCACGGCACTGGCGAAATCGTCCAGCTTGCCCGCTTGCGGCTGTGGCAGCACGAGCGGTCTGTTCTTGGTGCGGATGATATGGTCCGGCGTCACCACGCCGCGCTGGCTGTAGGAGGAAAGCTCGGCGCCGTTCACATAATTCAGAATCTCAGGCGCGGTGCGAAGCTCGGCGATGAAGCGCGTGGGCTCGGCGCCCTCTGTCCGAAGCGCGCAAGCGCCGCGGATGATGGGGGCGATCTCGGCAGCCTGGGCCGTGGCGCTTGCAATCCGCCGCGCCGGGAAGACGACGGGGCGCCCTTGCCGCAAGCGGCTCTCGGCCAGCGACACCATCTCGATCATAAGCTCATAGGCCTCGCGGGCGTCCTTGCCGAAGGTGAAGATGCCGTGCTTGTGCAGGATCAAGCCTTCGGCTTGCGGGTTTTGCTCGAACACATCCGCTGCCGCCTTGGCGAGGCCGAAGCCCGGCGCAATGTAAGGCACGATCCCCATCCGCCCGTCATAGACCTCGCGTGCGAGCGCCTCGCCATCAGGCTGATCGACCAAAGAGAGCACCGCGGCGGCATGGGTGTGGTCCACGAATTTGTGCGGCAGGAAGGCATGCAGCAGCGTCTCGACCGACGGATTGGGTGCTGAGGAGTCGAGCAGGTTGAGTCGCTGGACGTTGACCATGGCCTCGTCGGACAGCGCTTCCAGCGCGCGAAGCTTCCGCAGCGGATCGAGTTTCACCGCAGGCAGGCCCCAAGGCTCGATATCGGCCATGTCGGCGCCGGAGCCCTTGACCGCGATGACCGCGTGCTCCTCTCCGAGATCGTCCGTGCCGCGCGTCTTCACCGAGGTATTGCCGCCGCCATGCAGCACCAGCAGTGGATCGCGGCCGAGCAGGCGCGTGGTGTAGACCCTGAGCGCGATGTCGGGGCTGACGCCCTTGGCGGCGTAAGCTTCGACCATGTCGCGCGCGGCGCTGTCGTTCCATTGGCTTTTCATGGCGCGCGTTGTGGCAAGTTTCGTATCCCCCGGCAAGTGCTCCTTCGGAGGCCTTGCGTAAAGCTGAAATGCTCTAGCCGCGGAGCGCGGCTTGCACGGCGTCGAGCACGCGGTGGAATTGGCCAAACACCCAATAATGGCCGCCGCCTTGAACAACGTCGAGCCGGCAGTTGGGCAGCGTCTCGGCAAGATGATAGGCGGCGCCCGGCGGCACGATGGTGTCGTCGCTGCCCTGCCAGACGATGGAAGGCACGTCGATTTCTTCCAGCTTCAGGCCCCACGGCGCGCAGAAGAGCCGCAGATCCTGACGCGCGCCTTCGATGCCCGGCCTTAGGCCCTCCCTCAGCGCCGCCTGAAGATTGGCCTTTACTTCCGCTCGCGCGAGCACGCTGCGGTCGGAAGCGACGACCCGCTGCCTGAGCGCGCGATAAGCGACATCGGGCACAAAGCGCACCAGGTTGCGCAGCGACCAGAAGAAGGTGATGCAGGACGGGGCCGACCGGCCGAGCCTGGTGAAGATGAGCCGATGCAATTTCGACATGCGGACAGTGCCATGACACTCGGCGATCGGGCCGACCGGGCTGATAAGCGCCAGCAGAGCGGTGCGATCTGGCATCGAGGCCGCGGTGGCAACCGCATACGGGCCGCCGCCCGAGACGCCGATCACGGCGAACCGCCGGAGGCCGAGCGCATCGGCAAGACTCTTCATATCGGCAGCCGCAGGCGCCAGCCCCTCGGTGCGGCGAAAATCGGAAAGACCGTAACCGGGACGCTCGGGCGCGATGATGCGCAGCCGCCGCTCGCGCGCCGCCTTGTCGGTGAGCGCGAACATGAAACGCGAGCCGGGCGTGCCGTGAATGGCGATCACGGGTGCCCCGTGGGGATCGCCAAATTCGGCAAAGCCGATGCGCCTGCCGTCTTTGAGACGCAAAACCCGCGACGTCCGGTTGGCCGTAACCGGGCTTCGCCTTGTGGCGACGCGATCCATGCCTACCGGCTTACCCGGCCGGAACGGCGATACCAAGGCGCCC
>JALHTP010000214.1 GCA_022865725.1 Methyloceanibacter sp.
ACGGATTTGAGCCCGGAGAAATCGATTTTGGCATCGCTCCAACCGGCCTCCCCTCCTCCGCCGGATCCAGTCGAAGCCGAAGCTGCGCCAGGCTTTGCCAGCAAGGCATCGAGGTTCAGCGTCTGGCCGGTGAACGCGGCGTTGACGGCGGGACCGGCGCCGGAAAGGTCGGCGACCACCGAGCCCGACAACGCATTGCCGCTCGCATTGATGGTGAGCGGGTGCAGCGTGAGGAGGCTGCCTTTATAGCTGGCGCTCCCGGCCAAGGTCTTGTCGCCAGCCTTGGCAGTAAACTGGCTGAGCGTGAAAACGTCGCCCTTGTAGCTGGCGGTGCCGGTCAGGACCGCCTTGTCGCCGAGATAAGACGGCGCATTGACGGCAAGCGAGACCGGGACCGGCGCGCCATCGAAGAACTGGCTAAGGCCGCCGATCGAGCCCGCGGCGTGAATCGTCTGGCCATCGACCAAAGCGCTCCCGTCGAACGAGAGGGGCGCATCGACGGAAGGCAGCGAGGCCTCAAGAGTGAGCGCCTCGATCCGCTTGCCGGGTGCGCCGTTTGAGCCGGGAAGGATCAAAGTGCCGTTCTTGATGAGAAGTCTGTCGAGGCTGAGATTTTTGAGCGCCGAGGCTGACGATCCCGATCCCGATTGCGGCTCTGCGGCGTCTTCGGGGCCAGCCTTGGCCGTCTTCTGCGCCTGGGGCATGGCGATCACGGGATCGATCAGCGTTATTTCGGTCATCTTGACCTTGCCGCCGAGCAGCGCCGAAAGCTGCAAGCCGAAGCGCAGCGACTTGGCTGTGGCCATCTCGGCCGTAGCCGCGGCGCCGCTTGGCGCGATGCCCACATCCTCGGCCACGAGGTCGAGCGAGGGAAACACTGAGACCTTGACCGGCCCGCTCACCCTCAAGCGGTAGCCGGTCGCGGACTCGACCTGCGCGAACAGTGTGTTGCGCACATCGTCGGTGGAAATGAAGAGCGGGCCGACAAAGACAATAATGGCGCCAATGATGGCGATAGCCGCAAGGCCGAAGAGCGTAATCCGCACCTGCCCCTCCAAAGATCGGGATTTCTGTTGGTTAACGGATTACGCGCCAATCCTAAAATAATGGATAAGGGAGCGATCATGCTTGGGGCTTGACGCGGGCCGATCCGCCGGGCGCGCGTCTGCCCGGCTCGCGCGGGCATTCGGGGGCATACGGCTCAGCGGCCTCGCCCATGCCAAGCCTTTAGAAATCGCCGGCGGCGCGAATCTGGAGCCTCTGGTCGAGATCAAGCGGCGCTACGGCACCGCCAATCTCTTCCGCTTGCACATGCCGCTCTCGCCGTGAAACGACGCGACGCGGCGGTTCTCGGCCGATGTCTAGCGGCCGTAGAGTTCCGGGGCGTAACCCGCGCAAGAGCCTTTGAGCCGCGTGTCGTAGCCATAGACCTGGCAGAGATAGACCTTCTTCAAGGCGTTGTTGCGGACCTCCGCGCCGGTGACTCTTGCCCCGTAGCTCCGGGCGACGCGCGCGATGTTCTCTTCCTCGCAATAGGGCGTCGAGATCAAGCCATACTTCGAGACTTGGAAATTGCCCCGGCACTCGATCTTTGCTTCTGCCGGCGACACCGCGGCAAGCGCCAAAAGCGCCGTGACGGCGAGGGTCGCGAAGCCGGTTAAACGATGTCTGTTCATGGCCGCTCCTATCGATGATTTTTGTGGAGAATACAGCAGAACGCGCCTCGGATGTAGGCACACCCCCCGTTTATGCACGCCGCGCTTATGCCAATTTCTGGCGTGCTCGCCCGGTATTCGTGGTCCTTGGTCTCCTTCGGCACGCCGACACGCATCGCGGCCGGTCCTTGGTTCGCGCGTCCACCTCCCTACCCCAATCGCATCGACGCGTGACGGGTCGACCAACAGTTTGGGGCGCCGGAGATGAT
Organism: Methyloceanibacter sp.; assembly: GCA_022865725.1. Classification (GTDB taxonomy): domain Bacteria; phylum Pseudomonadota; class Alphaproteobacteria; order Rhizobiales; family Methyloligellaceae; genus Methyloceanibacter. Next base: position 1,925 of record JALHTP010000214.1, read on the forward strand.
CCGGCGCCCTGTTTGCCTTGTAAGTTTCTGCCTAGGCTATTGCGGCGTGACGCAAGTCCCATCCTCGAGAGGAACCAGGCCTTCGGGACAGAGCGCATTTTGCTCCTCGCCGTCGCCCTTCTTGTGCTTGCCCTTGCCGTTCTTCTTGTTCGCCTCTGGCGGCGCATCGCCTGAGGGCGGCGGTGGCGTTGCTTCCTCCTGCGGCGGGGCTGGCGGCGGCATCATCTGCTGCTCCGGACCTTCCTCAGGCTGAAACTGCTCGCCATTGCCCTTCTTGTGCTTCCCGTTGCCCTCCTTGTTGGGCTTGGGGGCCTCTTCGCTCGCGGGTGGAGACGGTGGCGGCGGCGCTAATTCCTCTTGCGGCGGAGATGGTGGTGGCGGCAGAGCCTCACCGGGCTCGACCTCCTCGCTTTTCTCCTGCTTCGGCTTCGGCTTGTCGCCCTTCTTCACCTTCGGCGCGATGTCCTCGGCCGGAGGAGGTGGAGGCGGCGCTGCTTCCTCCACAGGAGGCGGTGGCGGTGGCGCTGCCTCCTCTGCTGGAGGTGGCGGTGGAGGTGCTGCCTCTTTCGCAGGCGGTGGTGGTGGCACTGCCTCCTCTGCTGGAGGCGGCGGTGGTGGTGCAGCCTCCTCCGCTGGTGGCGGCGGCGCTGCTCCGTCAGCCGG
>JALHTP010000215.1 GCA_022865725.1 Methyloceanibacter sp.
TCGGTCTTGAGCGCCCGGGCGAAGACGTTGCGTTTGGCCGCTTCAGCCACACGATCATGGGCAGCGGTGAGCCACACTCCGCGGCCCGGCAGCCTTTCCTTGAGGTCGGGAACGACGGCGCCGTCAGGGTCGAGCACGAAGCGGATCAGCTCGTCCTTGGGCCTCCGCGCGCGGGTGAGCGCACAGCGGCGGACGGCGTCGTCAACGCCGTCATCGCCCTCATGTTCCTGCTCAGCCGCTGCTTGCCGCAAAGGTGATCTCCTGGCCGCCTCATCAGGCGCTCGCGCCGGTTGGTGTAGCCGTGGCGTCGGCCGTCTCGGCGCCCTCATCGGGAGCCGCGCCGTCCTCGCCCTCGCCTTCGGCAGGCTCGGGCACCAGGTCGGCCTCGCTGATCCACCCCGCCTTGACGCGGGCCGCCAGGATCAAATCCTCGACCTGGGTTTTGGTCAGGCCGAAGCTGTCGAGAATGCCCTCATGGCGGATGGTTTCTTTGTCCTTGCGCTCGCTCCAGCCCGCCAGGTCGTCGGTGGCGCAATCGGCCAGGTCCTCGACCGACTTGATGCGGTTCTCGCCAAGGGTGACGAGCATCGCCGTAGTGACTCCCGGCACCTCGGCAAGCTCGTCGGCGACGCCGAGCGTCTTGCGCTTGGCCTCGAGCTCGGCCTCGAGCTTCTCCAGATGCTCGCGCGCGCGCGTCTGGATCTCTGCGGCGGTATTTTCGTCGAAGCCCTCGATCGAGGCGATCTCCGACGGCTCGACAAAGGCGACTTCCTCGACCGAGCTGAAGCCTTCGGAGGCAAGCAGCTGGGCGATGACCTCATCCACGTCGAGCGCTTCCATGAAGGTCGAGGAGCGCTCGGCGAACTCCGCCTGGCGGCGCTCCGACTCAGAGGCTTCGGTCATGATGTCGATATCCCAGCCGGTCAGCTGGGATGCAAGCCTAACATTCTGGCCCTTGCGCCCGATGGCGAGCGACAGCTGCTGGTCCGGCACCACCACCTCGATGCGCTCGGCATCCTCGTCGAGCACGACTTTGACCACCTCGGCCGGCGCCAGCGCGTTGACGATGAACGTCGCGGCGTCCTGCGACCATTGGATGATGTCGATCTTCTCGCCCTGCAACTCGTTGACCACCGCCTGCACGCGGCTGCCGCGCATGCCGACGCAGGCGCCGACGGGGTCGATGGAGGCGTCACGCGACACCACCGCGATCTTGGCGCGGCTGCCGGGATCGCGCGCCACTGACTTGATGGTGACGATGCTCTCATAGACCTCGGGCACTTCCTGGGCGAACAGCTTCGCCATGAATTCCGGATGCGTGCGCGACAGGAAGATCTGCGGGCCCCGCTGCTCGCGGCGCACGTCATAGACATAGGCGCGGATGCGATCGCCGTAGCGGAAATTCTCGCGCGGCAAGGTCTCGTCGCGGCGCACGATGGCCTCGGCGCGGCCGAGATCGACGATGACATTGCCGTACTCGACCCGCTTGACGATGCCGTTGACGATCTCGCCGACGCGGTCTTTGTACTCGTCGAATTGGCGCTCACGCTCGGCCTCGCGCACCTTCTGCACGATCACCTGCTTGGCGTTCTGCGCCGCGACGCGGCCGAAATCGAGCGGGGGCAGGGGCTCGGCGATGAAGTCCCCAACCTGTGCCGCCGGGTTGCGGTGGCGCGCGTCCTTCAGCGCAATCTGGGTCGCCTCCAGGGTCACGTCCTCGACCACTTCGAGCAGCCGGGCAAGCCTGATCTCGCCGGTCTTCGGGTCGACCTCGGCCTTGATCTCGTTCTCGCTGCCATAGCGGGATTTCGCGGCCTTCTGGATCGCGTCCTCCATGGCGGAGATGACCACCTGGCGGTCGATCGACTTCTCGCGCGCGACCGCGTCGGCGATCTGCAAAAGCTCCAGCCTGTTGGCGCTGACGCCTGCCTGAGCCATCTCTCTAGCCTCCAATCGTTACTGTCTTAACGGGGCGCCGCGCGCGTCTGATGCCGCGCGCATGTCCCTCGCGTCGTATTCTCAATGCGCGGGCTTCCTGCCCGTACGGTCTGCCTTGAAGCTCTTCGCATCGGCGACGAGCTTCGCTTCGTTGATGAGCGCGAAGGGAAGGCCGATCACCACGGGTTCGGCCTTGCCTTCGAGCTCTATTCTGATGCGCACCTCGTCCTTCACCACGCCCTCGATCAGGCCTTTGAAGCGCTTGCGCCCGTCAACCAGCTCCGTCAGCTCTATCTTGGCTTCATGACCCGCCCATAACGCAAAGTCGCTCGGCCTGACCAGCGGCCGGTCGATGCCGGGGGACGAGACTTCGAGACGATATTGTCCCGGCAAGGGGTCGTAAGCGTCGAGTAAAGGCGACAGCCTCCGGCTGATGGTCGCGCAATCCTCCACCGTCATTTCGCCGCTCGGCCGCTCGGCCATGATCTGCACCGTGCCTCCGTCGCGGCCTGAAACCTTGACCCTGACCAGCCTGAAGCCGAGCTCCTCGAGCACGGGCTCGGCGAGGTCGGCGACCGCCCGCGCCTGTCCCGTCTCGCGGGCAAAGCGGCGATCGGCGTTGGCATTGGCGCTCGACATCGGTTGCGGGCCGTGAGCCTCGCACGAATGGCGAGGAAGCGATGAGCCTAACAAAAAGGAGCGGGCGGCAAGCCCACTCCTGATTAAAACCAATCATGAGTTCGGAGGGGAATATACGAGCTTTTCTCAAGGTTTCAAGCGATCTCTAGGGCCCTCGCCACCCCAAAATGATGGCTGGTTGGGGTGCGCTGGCGCCGAAACCGATCCGGCCATAGCTCATGCAGCCTACTCAGCCGCGCCAAATGCGATAGTTGGTTCACAGCCGGGAGAAACGAAGGTAATAGGCGCTCCGTCCCTCCACCAGCGCCTTCCGCTCATAGCGCGTCTCGGGCCAGTCGGCCGGACGCTGCCGCCAATCGGCTGCACGCTCTGCCGTCCAGGCAAACGCCCCGCTTTGCCGCATGAGCAGCAGCGCCTGCGCGGCATAGTCGCCGCTGTCGGAAGCAAATCTGAGCTCGCCGCCTGGGCGCAGCAGGCGCGCGAATTCGCTGATCGTATCGGCCGAGAGGAGCCGCCGCTTCAGCTGCCGCTTCTTCGGCCAGGGGTCGGGAAACATAAGGAAAATCCGCGACATCGAGCCGTCCGGGAGCCAGGCCAGCACCTCGCGGGCGTCTCCGTCATGCACGCGGATGGTCTTGATATCTCGATCTTCGACGGCCCCAAGCAGGCTTGCCAGGCCATTGATAAAGGGCTCGCAGCCGATGAAGCCTATTTCGGCGTCTTGCTTGGCCTGCCAAAGGAGATGCTCGCCGGAGCCGAAGCCGATCTCGAGCCAGACCTCTTTGACAGGCACCTCGAAAAGGCCCGCCAAGCGGGCTGGCGGCGGCATTTTGAGCTCGAGGCGGAGACGCGGCAACAGCTCGCCGAGCAGGCGCTCCTTCCGCGCGCTCAAGGGCTTGCCTTTGCGCCTGCCATAGGACCTGAGCGGCCTTGTCTCGGTCATTGCTGATCGGGCCTCATGGTTCGAGACGCGCCCTTTGGGCGCTCCTCACCATGAGGAGTTTACGCCTCACCCTGAGGAGGGCCGTCCTTCGACCAGCCGTCCTCATCCTGAGGAGCGAGCGTCTCGAAGGAGAGGATGGCTAGCTCAGGATGAGGCCCGTCTCGAAGGGTGAGGCCCCCAATTAGCTCAGCTCGGCGCGGATCGGCTCGACAAGATCGAGCCGCTCCCAGGAAAAGCCGCCGTCATTATCGGGCTGCCGCCCGAAATGGCCGTAAGCGGCGGTACGCTCGTAGATAGGGCGGCTCAGCTTGAGATGCTCCCTGATGCCGCGCGGGCTCAAATCCATCACCTGCCGCAGCGCGTTTTCGAGCTTGTCCTCGGAGATGCTGCCGGTGCCGTGCAGATCCACATAGAGCGAGAGCGGCTGCGAGACGCCGATCGCGTAGGCGACCTGCAGCGTGCATTTATCGGCGAGCCCCGCCGCCACGACATTCTTGGCGAGATAGCGGGCGGCATAGGCGGCCGAGCGGTCGACCTTGGTCGGGTCCTTGCCGGAGAAGGCGCCGCCGCCATGGGGCGCCGCGCCGCCATACGTGTCGACGATGATCTTCCGGCCGGTGACGCCGGCATCGCCGTCGGGACCGCCGATGACGAAGCGCCCGGTCGGATTGACATAGAATTTGGTATCGCGGCCGACCCAGCCTTTCGGCATCACCTCCTCGACGAAGCCGCGCACGATCTCCCGCACGCGCTCCTGGCTCACATCCTCGCCATGCTGGGTGGAGACCACGATCGAATCCGCGCGCACCGGCTTGCCGTTCTCGTAGGCGAGCGTGACCTGGCTCTTGGCGTCGGGGCCGAGCTCGGGCGTGCGGCCGGTGTGTCTGGCCTTGGCCATCTCATGCAGGATGCGATGCGCATAGAAGATCGGCGCCGGCATTAGCGGCTCGGTCTCGCGGCAGGCGAAGCCGAACATGATGCCCTGGTCGCCCGCGCCCTCTTCCTTCTGCGCCTCGACGTCGGCATCGACGCCGCGGGCGATGTCGGCCGACTGCTCATGCACGTAATATTGGAACTCGCAGTTCTTCCAGTGGAAGCCCTTCTGCTCGTAACCGATCTCGCGCACGGCGCGCCTTGCCGCGTCCTCGATAAGCTCGGGCGTGACGCTCTCCGGCCCGCGCACCTCGCCCGCCATGACGATGCGGTTGGTGGTGACGAGGGTCTCGATGGCCACGCGCGAATGGGGATCGGCGGCGAGGTAGAGATCGACCACCGCATCGGAAATGCGGTCGCACACCTTGTCGGGATGGCCTTCCGACACCGATTCACTGGTGAAGACGTAGTTTGTGCGGGACACTGAAGCACCCCCTGTTCGAAAAGAAGGAAGACCGGGCGGCCTGGACGCGCCCGGTTCTTACAACCATTGAGCTTGCGGTCAACCCCCGCGCTCAACCTATTCGATTTAAGGAGTGCCAGCGGCGCTCAAGGCTCGCACCAGCTCGACGACGCTCTTGCGGACTTTTGCATCGGCGATCTTGACGAAGGCGCGGTTCAACTCGAGTCCTTCACGGCTGTTGAGGAACTCGATGATGAAGGCTTCCGAGTTGGGCTCGGCCATGCCCCGCACCGGGCTTCCATCACTGCCGATATGCGGTGCCTCCTCGAAAAAGAACTGCACCGGGACATCGAGGATCCTCGAGATCTGGAACAGCCGGCTGGCGCCGATGCGGTTCACACCCTTCTCGTATTTTTGTACCTGCTGAAATGTCAGTCCCATGCTCTCGCCGAGACGCTCTTGACTCATGCCAAGCAGCATTCGACGCAATCGCACCCGGCTACCGACGTGCGTATCGACGGGGTTAGGCTTCTTGCCTGCCATTCGCTCACTCGTGATTATCGTGGAGTTCAAAAAGAAAAAGCTGACCCGTAATCTTGATGAATTGAGTCCCATTCGCGGTCGTTCATAGGGGCGTGGTTTACCCCCGTCAAGCACGCTTGAGCCGCACCCCGAAATTGCGCCCGATCAGTTAACGGTACGGCCGGAATGGTTGCACGCGGCAGGCGAGCCAGCCCGCTATCGCAAGCGCCAGCAACGAGATTTCGAGAACCATTCCGAACTGAACGAAGGGAGTTGGCGGGCCCACTTTGGGCAACTCCGCGTCGATGACGCCTCTCTCGCCGAGACCGATCTCGGCGAGAATTCGTCCGTAGGCATCGATCACCGCGGAGATGCCGGTATTGGCGGCGCGGGCGACCGGCAAGCCCTGCTCGATGGCGCGCACTTGCGCTTGGTGGAAATGCTGATAGGGCCCGGCGCTCGATCCGAACCAGGCATCGTTGGTGACATTGAGGAGCCAGCCCGGCCGCGCCGCTTTCTCGGTGACCTCGTCGGGGAAGATGATCTCGTAGCAGATCAGCGGACTTGCCGGCGGCGCGCGCGGGATCGCCAGCAGCCGGGGGCCCGTGCCGGGGCTGAAGCCGCCGCGCACCCCTGTGAGCTGCATGATGCCGAGACTCTCGAGGAAGTCCTGGAAGGGGAGATACTCGCCGAACGGGACGAGATGGATCTTGTCGTAGCTGCCGATGACGCGGCCCTGATCGTCGACGACCAGCAGGCTGTTATAGATGCGCTCGGCGCCGGCGTCCTCGACGATCCGGCCCGAGCCTACGACGAGAGAGGTGCCGTCCGGGAGCACGGCGCCGATGGCGAGCAGAGCGTCGGGAGAATCGGCGAGGGGAAAGGGCACCGCCGTCTCGGGCCAGATCACGATGTCGATGCCGTCGAGCCCCGCAGCGCCCGACTTGGTGAGATCGAGATAGTCGGTGAAGATCTCCGCGCTGTTCTCAGGCGCCCATTTGTTGGCCTGGTCGATATTGGCCTGCACGATGCGCAAGCGAATGCCCGTGCCGGCCGTATCGGCCGCGGCAAGCCTGCGCTCGCCCCACCCATAGCCAAGCCCGAGCAGAAGCACGAGGAAGACGGCGAGCGCCGCGGTTCCTGTGCCTCCCCGCAGCCCCGACTCTCGCGGCGCGAAAATGGCGAACGGGCTCGCGAAGAGGAGGACGGCAAGGAGGCTCAAGGCATAGACCCCGAACAGCGCCGCGAGCTGCATCAAGGGGAGCGTGCCAAGGAGCCCGTAGCCGACGAGATTCCAGGGAAATCCCGTCAGCACATGGCCGCGGGCAAACTCGGCAAGCCCAATAGCGACCGCCAAGGCGAAGACCCTGCCGGCCCCCGGCAGCCAGAACAGCATGGCGAAAGCGCAGGCAGCGGCGAAGAACAGCGCCATCCCGCCGGGCATCGCCGTCATGACAAAGGGTATCAGCCAGCCATGCCGCAGAGGCTCCACCAGGAAGGCCTCGGCAATCCAATAAAGCCCGGCGAGGAAATAGCCGAAACCGAACCAGAATCCGATGATCCCGGCGCATTTCACTCTTTGCGAGAGGCTTGTCCGCTGCGCGTGGCAGCCGTCGAGCAGCCAGATCAGCGGCCCGAAGGTGAGGAACAGCACGGGCCAGGCATGGACCGGCGCAAAAGCGAGGGCCGAGACGGCGCCGATCAGCACGGCGAAGACCGCCCGGGGTGCGCCTCTAAGCCCAGCGACCCAAGTGGCGGCGCGGGTCATGCCGCCTCGCTCTGCATCGAGACCACCCCGCAGCGCGGCCTCATCAGGCCTTCTGACTCTCAGTCGTCGCGGCGCCGGCTTCGGTTTCACCCTGCGGGACGTGGATGCGCAGCCGCTTGATCCGCCGCGGGTCGGCTTCCAGCACCTCGAACTCGATGCCGCTCGAGTGGCGCACGAGCTCGCCGCGGGCCGGGATGCGGCCGGCGATGGAGAAGACGAGGCCGCCAAGCGTGTCGATGTCCTCCTCCTGCTCGCCCGAGACGAGTTCGACCCCGAGATGCTTCTCCAAATCCTCGACCGGCATCCGCGCATCGGCGATCAGGCCAAGGCGGGGATCGGAGCGGATCAGCGGCTCGTCTTCTACATCGTGCTCGTCGGCGATCTCGCCGACCACCTCCTCGACCAGGTCCTCGATGGAGACGAGCCCGTCGGTGCCGCCATATTCATCGACCACGAGCGCGAGGTGGAGCCGCGTCGTCTGCATCTTGAGCAGAAGATCGAGCACCGACATCGAGTCCGGCACGTAAAGCAGTTCGCGCGTGATGTTCATGGTGGCGATGGAGCGCTGCAGGTCGACCTTGCCGAGATCGAGGCGCCCCACCCCGCCCGACTCCGCCTCGGCGGTGATCCACGACATCAGGTCGCGGATATGGATCATGCCGCGCGGATCGTCGAGCGTCTCGTGGTAGACCGGCAGGCGCGAATGCTCGGCCTGGCGGAACACGCGCATCAGCTCATCGATGGTGACGGTATTGTCGACCGCGATGATGTCGGCGCGCGGCACCATCACGTCCTCGACGGTAAGCTTGCCGAAGCGGAGGATGCGGCGGAGCATGCTGCGCTCCTGCCCGCTCAAGGAATCGCTCTTGCTGCGGGCGAGAGCATCCTCGATCAGCTCGCGTAAGTCTGGCTCCTCGCCGAGGCCGAAGGTGGCGAGCAGGCGGTCGAACCAGGACGCCTCCTCGTCGGACTGACGTGGCTCATCGGCGGGAAGGTCGTCCTCAGCGACGGGGGTATTGCTCATGGTGACACCTCCGCGGGGCCTGCCTCTCCCTCGTCGGCATAGGGGTCGGCAATACCGAGAGAGGCGAGCACCGTTCGTTCGAGAGCTTCCATGCGCTCCGCCTCCGCGTCGTCCATGTGGTCGAGGCCGATGAGATGGAGCACGCCGTGGACTACGAGGTGGGAGACATGATCGGGGAACGCGATGTGTTGCGCGCGCGCTTCCTTGAGCGTCGTATCGTAAGCGAGCACGATATCGCCGAGATGTCCCGGCGCCTTGACCGCGCCGCCGACGGGAAAGGACAGCACGTTGGTCGCCGCGTCCTTGCCGCGCCAAGTGCGGTTGAGCGCACGCATCTCGGCATCGTCGGTGAGGACGAAGGTGACTTGATAACTTCCTTGGGGAAGTGCGGGCGCGGCGTGGATCGCCGCACGCGCGGCCTGCTCGATCCTGGCGTCGGTCAGCTCGGGGGCGCCCCAGGCACCCGCGTGGCGCTCCACCTCGATGTCGAGCGTCACGCCCGAAGCAGCGGCGCCTTTGCGACTAGGGCCACCGTCAGCCACGGCGCGCACCCTTGAGGGGAGCGGATTCATAGGCGTCGACGATCTTGCCCACCAGCTCGCGGCGGACCACGTCGGCGCGCGTGAAGGCGATGTGGTCGATCTCCTCGATACCCTCCAGGATGTTGATGGCCTCGAGCAGGCCGGAGTCCTTCCCCGGCGGAAGGTCGACCTGGGTCGGATCGCCGGTCACGATCATCTTGCTCTCCTCGCCGAGCCGGGTGAGGAACATCTTGAGCTGCACCGATGTGCAGTTCTGCGCCTCGTCGAGGATGACGATGGCCTGCGAGAGCGTGCGGCCGCGCATGAAGGCAAGCGGCGCGATCTCGATCACGCCGGTGGCAAGGCCGCGCTCGACCCACTCAGGCGCGAGCACATCGTAAAGCGCGTCATAAAGCGGCCTGAGATAAGGGTCGACCTTCTCGCGCATGTCGCCGGGAAGAAAGCCGAGCCGCTCGCCGGCCTCGACCGCGGGCCGCGACAGGATCAGCCGGTCGCATCGCCCGCTCTCCAGACAGGCTGCGGCAAAGGCGACGGCGAGATAGGTCTTGCCGGTGCCCGCCGGGCCCGTGGCGAAGACGAGATCGTTCCGTTGCAGCGATGCGAGATAGGCGCTCTGCGCCAGCGTCCGCGCGGTGATCAGGCGTTTCCGCGTGCGGATCTGCTGCGCCTGAGGCAAGCCTTCGCCGGGCTCGCCGCTCTCGTCGGGCTCGAAGGCGCGGGCATGGCGGATCGCGCCGACCACTTCGCCGGCACCGATCATTTCGCCCTGTGCCAGCCGGCCGTAAAGCTGCTCGAGCACGGATTTCGCCGTGGCACAGGAGGCTTCGGGCCCCCTTAGGCTGACGGCATTGCCGTTGACCACGGCCTCCACGCCGAGGCGGTCCTCCAGCACGGCGAGATTTGCGTCATAATCGCCAAGGAGATCGCGCACGAGCCTGATGTCGTCGAAAAACACGACGGTCGGCTCGCCGCCACCATTGGCCTCCGCGGCGGCAGCCGAGCGCTTCAGCGCCGCTCCCCGCCCGCGTGCCATCGATGCTTTCCGGATGCTGGCCTTGCTGGTCACACGGCCGCCTGAACTGGCTCGCGCCATTCAAACCCCGATTTTATGACACCGGTGAGACTGTTCGGGCTCGTGGCCAAGATGTCAACCGCGGCAATCTGACCGATCAGCTTCTCGGGTCCCTCCACATGCACCGCCTGGAGATAGGGTGAACGCCCGGCGATCTGACCTGGTTTACGCCCTTGTCGTTCGAACAGCACCTTCAGCCTGCGCCCGACCGTGGCCCGGTCGAAAGCATGGCGGTCGCCGTCGAGAACGCTCTGCACGGCATGGAGCCGCTGGCGTTTCACCTCTTCAGGCACTTGGCCGTCGAGGCTCGCCGCCGGCGTCCCCGCCCGCGCGCTATACATAAAGGAGAAGGCCTGGGCAAAGCGGGCGCGGGCGGCAAGCGCCAAGGTCGCCTCGAAATCTTTATCCGTCTCGCCAGGGAAGCCGACAATAATGTCGGTGGAGAGCGCGATGTCGGGCCGCGCCTCGCGCACTCTCCCGATCACCGCCTCGTACTCAGGCGCCGTGTGCTTCCGGTTCATCGCCTTGAGCATGCGGTCGGAGCCCGACTGGAAGGGGAGGTGCAGATAGGGCATGAGCTTCGGCGCATCGCCGTGAAGCCGAATCAGCTCCTCGTCCATGTCGAGCGGGTGGCTCGTGGTGTAGCGGAGCCTCTCGATCGAAGGCACCTCGGCAAGCCGGCGCAAGAGCCTCGCGAGCGTCCATGGGCGCCCATCGGGACCGGCCCCGTGATAGGCGTTGACGTTCTGCCCTAAGAGCGTGATCTCGCGCGTTCCGTGGCCCGCGAGTCGCTCCACCTCGGCGACGATCTCGGAAGGCGCGCGCGAGAATTCGGCGCCGCGGGTATAGGGCACCACGCAGAAGGTGCAGAATTTGTCGCAGCCTTCCTGCACGGTGACGAAGGCGGAAATCTGGACCTTCCCGCGGGGCCGCTCCGGCAGATGCGCGAATTTCGCCTCAGCCGGGAAATCCGTCGCGACGACGCCTCTGCCCGTCGCTGAAGCCTCGGCCACGAGATCGGGGAGGCGATGATAGCTCTGCGGGCCGACCACGATATCGACCACGCGCGCCCGCGCCATGATTTCGGCCCCCTCGGCCTGCGCGACGCACCCCGCGACCGCGATCAGCGTATCGCGCCCCTCGCTCCGCCTGCTCTCCTTAACAAGGCGCATGCGGCCGAGCTCCGAATAGACCTTCTCCGCTGCCTTCTCCCGGATATGGCAGGTATTGAGGATGACGAGGTCGGCCTCGGCCGGATCCTCGGTCAGAGCATAGCCCTGAGGCTCGAGCGCCTCGGCCATGCGCTCGGAATCGTAGGCGTTCATCTGGCAGCCGAAGGTCTTGATATGGAGCTTCTTGGGCAATGGTCTCTGGGGGGCTTGTGCCAAGCTCCGTTTGTTGAGCACTGGCGCCGCCCTCGTCAAGGGCTAGGAGCGGTCAATTAAGCAAGCTGCCGCATTGATTTGCAGGGGCAAAGTCGCTATTTACCCGATCAATAAAATAGAGTTTCGGGGAACCGTTTCCCAAAATGATCTCACAAAAAGCAAAATATGCTCTCCGCGCTTTGGTCGCGCTCGCCCGCGCAGGAGACTCCATGATGATCGGCGAGGTCGCCGCTCAGGAGCGCATTCCGCGCAAATTCCTCGAGCAAATCCTGCTCGAGCTGAAGCGCCATGGCATCGTCATGAGCAAGCGCGGCAAGCTTGGCGGCTATGCACTGCTAATGCCGGCCAGCCAGATCACCTTCGGCCAGGTGTTGCGTATCCTCGACGGCCCGCTCGCGCCGTTGCCCTGCCTGAGCCGCATCGCCTATCGGCGCTGCGCCGACTGTCGCACCGAGGAAGACTGCGAGATCAGGCATGTCTTTGCCCGCGTCGTGACCTCCGCCCGCGAGGTCCTCGACCGCACCAGCATCGCCGATGCCATCGCAGGGCCTGAGCAGATCGAAGCTGAGGCTTCCGAGCCCGTCTCTTAGGGCTCATTTTTTGGCGCTAGCCAATTGTCTGAAAGTTATTGGAGCCGGACCACGACGCTGTCCGCCGCGCCCGTCGCGTCGGTCACCGTCAGCCGCACGAAGCCCGGCCCGTCGGGCGCGAAGAAGAGCGTGCGCGCCGACTTCTTGGATTGGAGCGGCATGCCGTTCAAGAGCACGTTGAGGGGAGGGGTGCCACCCGCGATCTTGATGGCGATCGGGTCCGGCTTCTCGCCTTCGAGGCCGGCTAATTCGAGGCTCGCCCCGTTCGGCGGAAACACGATATGCACCTTGGGCGCCATGGCCTCGCCTGCGCTTTCGCCAGGCGCGAAGCGTTGCAGCGGCGGCGGCAGCTTGGCGGTGGTCGCGATGAGCGCGCCTTTCGGCGCCGTAGGCAGCGGCTGCAAGGGCTGACCGAGCCTGGCGAAGGCATCGAACAGGATCGGAGCGGCGGCGACGCGTCCCATGAGGCCCGCGACCGGCGCGCCGTCGGGCCGCCCGGTCCACACGCCGATGGTGCGCTTGCCGTCGAAGCCGATCGCCCAGGCGTCGCGATAGCCGTAGCTGGTGCCGGTCTTGAAGGCGATCCGCCCTCCGGCGGCGTTCTCCGGCGGCGGCGTGCCGACCAGCACATTCCCCACATACCACGCGGCGACCGGCTCGATCAGCCGCCGCGGCGGAAGCTGAGGGGCGCCGAGGCGCTCCACGAGCGGCGCTACCGTGCCCTGCCGCGCCAGCCCCGCATAGAGCATGGTGAGGTCGGTGAGCCTCACCCCCACGCCGCCAAGTCCCAGCGCGAGCCCTGGCGCCTCGCGGCGGGGCAGCACGAGGGAAGCGCCCGCTTGCGCCAGCCGCGCGATGAGCCGGCTCGGGCCGACTTCATCGAGCACCGCGACGGCCGGCACGTTCAGCGACAATTGCAGCGCGCGGCGCACCGTGACGGTGCCTTGGAAGGTGAGGTCGAAATTCTCGGGCGCGTAGCCTGCATAGCGGATCGGCCTATCCTCGATCAGGCTCTCGGGGTGGATCAGCCCGTCCTCGAAGCCGAGCCCGTAGATGAAAGGCTTCAGCGCCGAGCCCGGCGAGCGCACGGCCTGCGTCAGATCGACCTGGCCCGCGCGGCGCTCATCGAAATAATCGGGCGAGGCGACCCGCGCCAGAACCTCGCCGGTGGCGTTGTCGACGACGACCATCGCCACCGACATATCGGGGCCGAGCGCCTGTGCCCGGTCGCGGGCGAGGCTTTCGAGCGTCCTCTGCAGGCCGGCATCGATGGTGAGCCGCAGCACTGGTTCCTTCGGCGTGTCCATGACCGCCTGATCAGCGGCATGCGGCGCGATGAGCGGCATTGTCTTGCGCGCGGTCGGCACCTGCTCTTCCTTGGCGTGCGCGATCTCGGCATCGCTGAAATGTCCGTGTCCCGCGATGCGGTCGAGCACGCGATCGCGTGCAAGCCTCGCTCTTTCCGGAAAACGGTCCGGCCGGCGGTATTCCGGCGATTGGGGCAGCGCGACCAGCAATGCCGCTTCGCCGAGCGTGAGCCGCCGCGGCTCCTTGCCGAAATAAGCGAGCGAGGCTGCCCGGATGCCTTCGAGGTTGCCGCCATAGGGCGCAAGCGTGAGGTAGAGGCCGAGGATCTCGTCCTTGCTGAGCTTCCATTCGAGCTCGAGCGCGCGGACCGCCTGCCTGATCTTGGCGTCGAGAGATCGTTGCTGTCGCGGCTCGAGCAAACGCGCGACCTGCATGGTGAGCGTCGAGCCGCCCGAGACGATGCGGCCGTGTGTGGCGAGCTGGAAGGCCGCGCGCAAAAGCGCCAAGGGGTCGACGCCGCGATGCGAGAAGAAGCGCTTGTCCTCATAGGCCAGCAGCGCCTCGAGATAGATCGGGTCGACCTGATCGCGTGTCGCCGGAAGCCGCCAGCGTCCATCGCTGGTGAGATAGGCCCTGAGCAGCTTGCCGTTGCGGTCGAGCACCAGCGTCGAGACTTCGAGATCGCGTCCAAGCGGTGGAGGCCCGAACGCCTGGAAAGTCCCCACGACTGCTCCCGCAATCGCCGCCACCATCCATGCCGCGCCCACCGCCGCATAGACGGCACGGCGTTTCCACGTATGCGGCGGAAACCCCCTCTCCCCTGTGGGGAGAGGGTCGGGGTGAGGGGGATCGGAGCGATGGCTCATTTTGCGGGTGCGACCTCGACTGCACCTGTCTCCGTGCGGCCGAAGCGGTCGGGCCGATACATGTCCTCGACCACCGCCTGGGGCAGCACATAGTTCCCGGGCGAGACCGCGCGGACGACATAGGCGACTCTATAGGTGGTCGGATCGCCGCTTCTCCGCTCGAAGGCCGCGGTGAAGCGGTCGTCGCGGAACTCGGTATAAGCGGGTGAACCCGGGTTCTCGATCCAGCCGAGCGTGCCCGTGTCGCCCGAGGACACCAGCCGCGGATTGTCGATCTCGAAGCCCGCCGGCAAATAGTCGGTCAGCGCCACGCGCGCGAACTCGGGCTGCGGCTCGGTGACCCTCAGCACCACGACGAAGCGGTCGTTCTGCTTCGCCGTGCTGGCATCGGCCTCGGCGCCGTCGAGCGTATGGAAGCTGCGCTCGATCTTGAAGCCATGCTCTGCCGCAGGCTCGGGCGTCGTGGGCGCACCGCTCACCGAGATGACGGCGTCGAGCGGACTATCGCCGCTATTCGTCACCGTCAGCGGGCTCGCGGTCAGCTCCTCCTCGGTGAAGGTCCGATAGAGCGGGCCCTCCTGGCCGCCGTCATTGACGGTAAGGCTGATATACTGCTTACCGAGAGCGCGGGCCGCAAGGATGAGCCAGGCATCTTCCTGCGTCGAGGTATAGGTCACCTTGTTGCGCGCCGTCTCGATGCGCTCGGTGGCGCTCACCAGGATCAGTTTCGGTGCATCGCCTTCGGCGGCAAGGGTGACCAATGCGGCGGCGTCGCGGAGCGGCGAGCCGAAATCGGTGCGGCCGCCCCCGAAGCTGGGGTCTGCCGGCAGCGCGCCGAGCGCCGCGTCGAACGCCTTCTCGGATCTGACGCGGTCGCCGAGCATGGCGAGCGCGGCCCCGATCTCCGCCTTTGCCGTCGGCGTGGCGAGGTCGTTCAGCTTGACGTCGGCGATGTAGCGAAGGTCGCCCACCGGCGCCATGCCGTTCCGCGCGAGCACGTAGAGCGCATAAGA
>JALHTP010000216.1 GCA_022865725.1 Methyloceanibacter sp.
CGAAGCTCAGCACGGCGCCTTCGGTCAGCCTGATCGCGCCCGACTCGAATTTGCCGATGCGGAGCTTCGGCCCCTGGAGATCGACCAGGATGCCGATGGGGCGGGAGAACTCGGCCTCGAGCTTGCGGACCATGGCATGGATGTCGCGCAGGCCATCATGCGTGGCGTGGCTCATATTCACGCGGAATACGTCGGCGCCCGCCTCGAACAGGCGGCGCATCGTCTCTTCGTTGTTGGAGGCAGGACCGAGCGTGGCGACGATCTTGACCCGGCGATTGCGCCTCATTGGGACTTCGCTTCGCCCTCAGGGTCGGTGAGGCGGACGGTCCAGTCCCGCTCCTCGCCGGTGTCGACCTCGAAGAAGCCGGTGCGCTTGTAGCCGCGCTTCACGCAGTCCTTGGTGTCGCGGACGGTGAAGGATTTGTCGTCGGTGCACATAAAGAGAGTGCCGCCCCATTCCCCGCCGCGGTCGTAGTCGACGGCATGGATATAATAGAAGCGGCCGATCAGCACGCCCTTGAGCAGCGTCTCGCAAGTATGCGAGGCGATGTTCCACCAGCCCTCGGTGGCCCAGCCCTCGGCGTCCTTGTAGCCGATGGCGACGCCGACCCGGCTTGCCGTCGTGTTGCAGAGCTTGAGATCGGCATGAGCGGGAGCGGCGCCGAGGCAGGCGAGGAGGACAACGGCAACGGCAAGGCAGGGACCGAAGCGCCGCCCCCGTCCAAAGGGAGCGGCAGAAACGGCCATGTCCGTGGTCCGGATCAAGTGGAAACCAAGCATCATTCCTCTAAGAGCCTGCAATCACGGTTAAAGAATGTCGAAGGATAGCACCGAATTGGTTGCGTTTCTCTCACCAGAAAGTCCAATTATAGAGCCTGCCGGCGCCCGCAAAAGACCCGCCAAAAATCATAGGTAATTGCGTCGCAACCTGGGCCGCCTCCAAGCTTTTTTCTTGCCCGAGACGGGCTTGGAGCGCAAGTAAGGGTGACGCGAGGGACGGCGGCGCGGAGCGAAGTCTGGATACTCTTCGGCAAGAAGACTTGGGCGCCAAGCCCTATCGCAGCATCGAAGGGGACGCGGGCACAGGCCTCCTGATCCTCTGCGACCACGCCGAGAACACGATCCCCGAGCCCTACGGCACGCTGGGCCTCAAACCGCAGGATTTGCACCGCCATATCGCCTACGATCTCGGCGCCGCAGCCGTGGCGGAGCGTCTGGCCGAGGCGCTCGGCGCGCCGGCGATCCTCTCCCGCTTCTCGCGCCTCCTGATCGACCCCAATCGCGGCCTCGACGACCCGACGCTCATCATGCAGATCTCCGACGGGCTCGTCGTGCCGGGGAATGTCGGCCTCGGGCCTGAGGAGATCGAGGCCCGGATCGAGCATTATTACCGGCCCTACCACCAGGCGATCGAGCGTCAGGTCGAGGCGGTGGTCGCTCTCGGCAAGCCGCCGGTCATCGTCTCGATGCATAGCTTCACCCAAGCCTGGAAGGGCGTGCCGCGCCCCTGGGCGGTCGGCGTGCTGTGGGACAAGGACCCCCGGCTTGCGCTCGCTTTGCTCGAAGCTCTAAGGACCATCCCCGGCATCGAGGTCGGCGACAACGTTCCCTATTCCGGCCAGCTTAAGGGCGACACGCTCTACCGCCATGGCACGACGCGGGGATTGGCGCATGCACTGGTCGAGATCCGCCAGGATCTGATCCTTGCGCCCGAAGGACAGGCCGAATGGGGGATGCGGCTCGCTCACGTGCTGCGCACGGTGTTGAGCGATGCGAGCAGCGCGCTGCATGCGATCGAGCTGCATGGCTCCCTCACCGACGGGGTGCCTGGCGCCAGCGCCGCCTCGGGGCCGGCAAGGAATGGACCGCCGGTCATGGACGAGAGGACCAAGGTCGAGCTCGAGGCGGCCGCCTTCCGGCGCCTCGTCGGGCATCTCCGCGCGCGGACCGATGTGCAAAATATCGATCTCATGGAGCTGGCCGGCTTCTGCCGGAATTGCCTCGCCGCCTGGTATCAGGAGGCTGCCGCCGCGAAAGGCCTGTCTCTCAGCAAGGAAGAGGCGAGGGAGATCGTCTATGGCCTGGCCTATGAGACGTGGAAGGCCAAGCACCAGACCGACGCTTCCGCTAAGCCGCGCAAGCGCACGGGCTAACGCTTCTCCGTGGCCCGCAGCCGGTCGCTTTGGATAAGCGGGATAAGTCCGCTCGCGCCTTGCCGCGCCAAATCCAAGCGACCTAAGCTCGGTCCCAGATCGAATCACAAGCTTTCGCGGGGGGGATCGTCACAGTGCTCCAGACATCAGCCAAAGACCAGCTTCGTACCATCGTCGCCCGGATCGAGCGGCTCGAAGAGGAAAAGGCGGCGCTCGCCTCGGACCTGCGCGAGGTCTATGCCGAGGCCAAGGGCAACGGCTTCGACGTGAAGGCGCTCAGGGCCGTGATTCGTCTGCGCAAGCAGGACGAGACCAAGCGGCGCGAGGAAGAGGCCGTGCTCACGACCTATCTGCACGCGCTCGGCATGGCGGAGGCCGAAGCCGAGGCCGCATAAGTCGCAAGCTCCCCACAATTTCTGGACCAAGGATCGAAGACGTGGCTGGCCCGGGACAAGCCCGGCCCTGACGCCGCGTCTATAAGCGTGAGCAGGGCTTAGCGCGTGCTCTGGGCGAGACGGGTCGGCGCGGAGGTCTCGGTCTCCATCTCGGCATAGAGGTTTCTCACCGCATGGCCGGAGAAGCGCTGGGCCGCCGCCAGGCTGACATAGCCCGAGCTCTTGCGCAGCGTGAAGGAGGTCGGCCGGTCCATGTCGTCGAACACGTAATCGAGGTCCTGCTGCTCGGGGTGGCTGAGCGGCGCCACGGTGCGGCTGTAGGTGACCGAGGCATCGGTCATCAGTCCGGCGATCTCGAAGGGAACATAGGCCAACGCGTCGGGATGGTCGTCGTCAGCCTCAGGCCCGCTCACGACTTCCGCGTCCTGGTAGGCCGGCAACGGGGCAGCAACGGCCTTGGGCGGCTTGTGACCGAAGCCGGGCAGCGACATGCCGCCTGCGCTCGCATAGGTGAAGAGTTTCGCTGGCGGCGTGCCCGGCTCGCGCGGGTCCTCGGCGATGACGTCGGGCTTATAGGACGCCAGAACCGGCTGCGGCGCGTCGACCTCGTTCTCCGCGTCTGCCTCGGCCTCGGCCATGACATCGACGGCAGGCTCGGCCTCGGCCTTCGGCAGGGGCGCAGCCGATGCAACCATGGTCTTGCCGACCATGCCCTTGGCGAGCGCGAGTCTGTAGTCGCCGATTGTGATCGGCTTCCCGTCGGCCGGCAGATATCGCGTGTTGCCGTCGGGGAAGAGGGCCGCCAGCTCGAGCCGCGGGATGCGCGGCCACATGCGCACATTGCCGGTATCAACATGGACGAAGGGGACGCCGGAGGTCGGATAATAGCCGACGCCGCCATGCTCCTGGATGAGCGCGGAGTTGCGCAGCACCTTCGCGGCAACGTCGGGGAAGGTGATATCGGCGGCCTTGCCGAGGATGTGCTGGCTTTTCTTGGCCTGCCCGCCGCCCTTCTTCCGCATCGATTCGTTGGTCTGGGCGGTGCGATGTCCGCAGATGAGATGGACCGGCTCGTTCGAGCCGAGCTGCTTATGCAAGGTCCAGATCAGGTCGATCAAAGCGGGGTCCATATTGGTTTCTTTGTCAGCCCGCCAATCGCGCATGAAATGGTTCAACTGCTTGAGCGCGCCGTCGTCATATTTGCCGTCCTGCTTGAAGGTGACGGTCAGGTTTTCCTTGGTGTGAATGTTGTACATCGAGAGGGTGCGCGTTTCGCCGAGCGCGCTCGCCCGATAGGCGGTCGCCGTGCACCACGCTGCAGCGGAAAGAAGCACGAGGCCTGCGCCAAAAACGGCGCGCCGTGCGACACTCCCCCGAATCCGCATCCCCGATTTACGCCTTTCCCTCGCCGGCATTCCCGATGCCGGCTCCCCATGACGCAGGCCTTGAGGCCACGCCAACGGGCAGCATCCTTCCCATGCCGTCCGTTAAGGTTGAGTATTAGCCAAATTGCGGGAAAAACAAGGCAAAGAGGTTAACCCTCCCGGGATTCTCCCGGCAAAGTTAACAGGATTTCCCCAGATTTTTCACAGGGCTAGAGCCCGAGAGCCGCCGCCATGCGGGCATCGTGACCGTAAAGGTCCCCGTAGGTTGCGACCGACCCGTCATCATTAACCTTAAGCGTGAAGTACGAGATATAGACGGGAATCTTCTGCCGGAGGGCAATGTGCTGGTCGTAGCCATTTTCGATGGCCGACATCGTCTGCCCCTGGCTCCAGTTCTGATCCTGTTTCAGGAGGACCGCGGCCAGTTGGTCGGGATTCTGCACCCGCATGCAGCCGTGGCTTTCGGCCCGCACGGGGTTCGCGAACAGGAATTTCTGCGGCGTGTCGTGCATGTAGACGTCATGCTTGTTGGGGAACACGAATTTCACCCGGCCGAGCACGTTGGCAGGTCCCGGCGGCTGGAAGAGCTCGAGAGTGCGGATGTCCACACGGTTCCAATCGATCGAGCCCGGATCGATCTCGCGGCCGGCATATCTGATGCGCAGATCGTGACGCTGAAACACTGCGGTGTTCCAGCCGCCGCCGCCGAACCAGGAGGCCTCTTCCCTGAGATAGGGCCTGATCTCCTCGACCTTGATCGAGGTGGGCACGTTCCAGAACGGGCCGAACACGATCTCCTGCATATCCTTGGAGAAGATCGGCGTCTGCTTGTCGGGTTTCCCCACCACCACGCGGGTGGTGTAGGCCGGCTTGTTGTCCACCATCACCCGCAGCATGAACTCCGGGATGTTGACCGTCACGTAGAACGGGCCGAGATCGTGGGGCAGCCAGCGCCAGCGCTCCATGTTGATGAGCACGGCCCTGATCCGCGCCGGGCTTCCCATCGCGTGCGGCTCCTGCCCATGATTGAGCAGCCGCCGCGTGCCGGCGCCGACCATTCCGTCGGGGATGGAGCCGTTCGCAAGCTGGAAGTGCTGCACGGCCTCGCGCACTGATTCATCAAATTGCGTCGCATCGGCCGGCGCGCCGTCCGCGCTGTCAGAGGCCATGTCGAGCCGCTTCCTGAGTAGCGCCACCTGCTCATGCTGCACGCCGAGCTTGAGCACCGGGCCGTCAGGGATGGTGACGGCGGGCTTGGCGCTCTCCACTCTGCCGCCGCGCAGCTCGAGCAGTTTCTGCCTGAGAGCCTCGAATTGCGGCTGATCCGGCTGGAAGCTGCGCAAATAGGCGCTGGGGTCCGACCTAATGGCGATCGACTCGATCACCTCGGAAGGATTGGGCAGAGCGAGGTCGGGGTCGAGATTGGGGGAAATGCGCGCAGGCTCGATCCGGCCGCCGCGCGCGTCGCGGGCATAGTCGAGCGCGGCATAGCTGATCTTGATCTCCGCATCGGCGAGCCAATCGGTGGCGTTGGCGTCGGAGGCGTTGAAGTTGTCGGGGCTGGGCAGCGCATAGTCGGAGGCGCGAAGCCCGTATTCGTCGGCCTTCTCGATCTCGGCCATGACGGCCTTGCCGCGATCGGTGAGCCCCTTCTCGTCGACCCACAAGGGGTGCTGGTCGGGCACCGCGTAATATTCAACGAGCGCGCCCTGCTCATCCTTCTTGTGGTCGGTGGTGGCGGTGAATTTTGCCGAGAGCCGATTTTGTACCGCGATGCGGATGGCCTCGCTCGGGGTGATCAGCGCCTGCGGCGCATCGGGTTCGACCGCAAGCGCCGGCAAGCCTGCTGGGGCCGTCAGAAGCAAGATCAACGCAATACGAGAAATGGCCCTCATGATGTGCTCCCTCAAGCCGAATCGGCCGCGATTCAGCAGGGCC